>CALDSM010000854.1 GCA_937923585.1 uncultured bacterium | reverse complement strand
CATACGAGTTCTGATCGTGACTGGAGTTCAGACGTGTGCTCTTCCGATCTCTCTGTGGCCGGCGACTCTCTGGAGCGGTTCATGAGCGAATAGTAGCCGGCCACAGAGTCGCCGCTGAAGCCGATCTTCTTTTCGGCGATTTCAGTGACGACCATGATCGAGCCGGGAGTGTGCCCGGGGGTGTGGACGATGCGAAAGACGGCATTGCCCACATTCACCGTATCGCCGTCAAGCAGAATTCGATCCACCTTGACGGGCGCGGACTCGACGCCCTTGTAGAGCGGGTCGGCGCAGGAAAAGACGCGGTCATCGGCGGTCACAAACTGCGCGTCTCCCGCGTGAATGGCGAACTTGACCGACGGAAATTCCCTCTGGAACAGCGCCATTGCATCCATGTGGTCCCAATGACCGTGGGTGGCGATGACCCAGCGGACGTCGCCGGGCGTGAAGCCGAGCAGTTTGAGGTTGCCGACGAGCTGGTCCCAGCCGTTTCGTGAGCCGCAGTCAATGAGGACCGGCTCGGGTGTGAGCACGCAATAGACGCTGCCCACATCTCCGCCGCGCCCGGCGACCCTGTACAGTCCGGGGGCCTTCTCGATTTCGCTCTTGTCTGCGGCGGGCTTTGGCCGGTCCGCCTGCGCCAACGCGGCGGCATGGGCAAGAAGAAACGCCGCGGTTCCGATGAGTACTGTTGCGCGCATGGCTGGGTTCCTTTGGGTGTGTCGTGGAGTCGGAGCCGCCGCCGGACGGCCCCGCATTTTCATGGGACGGTCCGGTTATGGCATGCCCGCGCGGCGCGAGGCCTCGTAGCCCGGATTTCCGCCGGGGTCGCCGCAGATACGCCACTCCTCGCAGACGGTTACGCCGTCGCCGTATCCGCAGACCTCGCGGGTGGACGGAATGCGCTCGAAGAGGAGACGGTACAGTTCGTTTGCGGGAAGCGTGGCACCGGGCATCAGGCCGAGTTTCTGGAAGCAGTCCAGGTCCTTCTTGTAGTCGCGGATGAGGCCGCCGCCGTGCACGCAGCGCCCGGTTTCCGGATGGAACCCGTCGCAGCAATCGCAGGCCTCACAGGGTCCCTCCGCCAGCGTGACCGGGACATTCGGCTCTTTGCGCATGCGCTGAAGGATTTCGTACAGGGTGTCGTTCGACCGCGGAGCATCGTTCGCGCCGCCCGCGTACCCGCATGCCAGGCACATGAGATGGTGCGGGCGCATGCTGAGACGGTCGTCCGACGCTATGCGCGCCGTGTTGCGCTGCCGGTAGGCACACGTCTCTTCCGTGCTCCGGTGATACACCAGTTCCTGCCACCCGGCGGCGCGCACCCGCTCATAGGTTCCGTTTCGCGCCGCCGCGCACCCCTCCCAGCCGGGGGTGTCATGGCAGCATATGCCGTTCATGGTCTCGATGCGCGCGAACAGGCGCTCGACCAGATAGCGCGCGCGGCGCGTGTCGCCCGGACACAGGCCCAGCCGCTGGAGAACGTCCAGGTCGCGCTTGCGGTTGAACACCTCCTCCGGCGCCTGCCGTCCGTATGACGCGGGTGACAGCGTCGAATAATGCGGCACAGCGTCCGCATCTGATTCCAGCCGAATGGCGAGGGAAGGGTCCCCTTTCATCCGCTTCAGAAGCGCCCGCGCGCGGGACCCCTTGATGAGCGGGCATTCAACGCCGCCGTGCACGCATGCCAGTGCAGGCAGTTGCCGTGCCATCAGGGCCGCCTGCGGACTGCACAGCCCGTCATCCCGCATCTTCATCACGTCCGATTTCTCCCGCCTGACATCGGGAGCGTCGGCTTCTTTGCATGTGTCCCGCTGCGGGGTTCCCGCTTCGGCTGCAAGGGTTTGGGCCAGCACTGCGCCCGACACGAGAAATGTCCGCCGCTCCATAATGCTGCGCGGCGCGAAAGACTGTTCTTCCATGGCTCTTGTTGCACTCCGCAGGGTTTCAGTCATTCAGACAGCGGACAGTATATCCAATTTGGACTCGGCGGCATGTCTCGCGCATGGCGCGCGCCTGGAGGCGTTGACAGCCGCTGTGGACTCCGCTATGCTTGGCGGGCGTCGGGTCATTCCCCCATGCCAAAGTTCCAAACCACAACCCAGTCCCGTGCAACCCCGCCGAAGAGGCCGTCACTGCGCCGATTCATCGCAGTGGCGGTTGTCCTTGCGCTGTTTGCACTGTTCGCCGGACGCCTTCTCTTTGTGCGCTCCGGCGACCGCATGATTGCCGGGGTTTTGTTATGCGACCCGGGGCGCGTTCCCGCATCCACGCACGCGCTGGGGCCATTCCGCGTGGCTTGGTCTCCGGAGCAGGGCGGCAGCCTGATCGTCCGGCATCAGGACATGCCTGACCGGGTCATGTGGGCGACGGTTCCGGGTGCGGCTTTTGCGGCCGCAGGACAGGGACGGGAGCGGGTGACGGAATCCCGCGGCTCTTTCGATATCCGGGACAATCCGGTCCGTGTCTGCGCACGCCAGACGGTGGATACCGTCACGTTTAATGATGACCGTGCGTCCATCCAGGGCACTCTTGAAGACGCCACCGGGCGGAACCGCGTGGGATACACGTTCTCGCTGGAACTGCGGGGCGACCGCCAGCTTGCGTTTGACCTTTCGCTTTCCGACACCGGCTATAACCGGTCCTGGCTGACCTATGCGTCTGAACCGGACGAACATTTCTTTGGCTTCGGCGAGCAGTTCTCCTTCTTTGACCTCAAGGGAAGGCGCGTGTCCGTATTTGTGCAGGAGCAGGGCATCGGCCGTGGGCTTCAGCCGATCACATTTCTGGTCAATCTGGTTGCGGGCGCAGGCGGCGGATGGGACACGTCGTATGCCTGCGTGCCCCACTATATCACCAGCAAATTACGGTCGTTGTTCCTTGAAAACTCTGAATATACCGTCTTTGACCTGCGGGAAGCCGACCGGGTCCAGGTGCGGGCGTTTGCATCGCGTCTGCACGGCAGGATTCTTCAGGGCGTCACTCCGGCCCAATTGATTGAGGAATACACCTCCTGCACGGGACGCATGCGCCCCCTGCCCGATTGGCTTATGGAAGGGGCCGTTGTGGGCATGCAGGGCGGGACCGGGAAGGTCCGGGAGGCGTGGGCCGCCCTAAAGGAGCGCGAGACACCGGTCGCCGCGTTCTGGCTGCAGGATTGGGTGGGTCCGCGCAAGACCAGCATCGGGAAACAACTGTGGTGGAATTGGGAACTGGACCCTGCGCAGTACCCCGGCTGGGACGATCTCCGTCGCGACCTGGAGACGGAGGGCATACGGCTGCTCACCTATGTCAACCCCTTCCTCGTGGACGTTTCCGAGAAATCCGGCATGCGGCGCAATCTGTTCAAGGAGGCTTCCGAAAAGGGTTTTCTCGTCCGCAATCGCGCGGGCGCGCCCTGCCTCATTCCCAACACGAGTTTCTCCGCGGGACTGCTGGACCTGTCCAACCCGGAGGCGTGCGCCTGGATGAAGGGCGTCATTCGCGAGCAGGTCATCGGCGCAGGCGCCAGCGGTTGGATGGCGGACTTTGGGGAAGCGCTGCCGTACGACGCCAGGCTCTTCTCGGGGAAGTCGGCGGCCTCCTTCCACAACGAATATCCGGAGGCTTGGGCACGTCTGAACCGGGAGGCCATTGACGCCACGGGGCACGGTCAGGACTTCGTCTTCTTCACGCGGTCCGGGTACCGTTCCAGCCCGCGACATACAACGCTGTGCTGGCTCGGCGACCAACTCGTCACTTGGGACGCGCATGACGGCATCAAGACCGCGGTGACGGGGCTGCTCAGCAGCGGCCTATCCGGCTTCAGCCTCAATCACAGCGACATCGGCGGCTACACCACCATCTCGGCGCCTTTCCTGAAATTCAGGCGCAGCAAGGAATTGCTGCTGCGCTGGATGGAATTGAACGCGTTCACGGTGGTTTACCGCACACACGAGGGCAACCAGCCCGACGCGAACGCCCAGTTCCACAGCGATGCGGAAACCCTGGCGCAGTTCGACCGTTTTGCCAGGGTATACAAAGCCTGGGGCTTCTACCGAAGACAGTTGGTTCAGGAGGCTGCACGCACGGGACTGCCGGTGGTCCGCCATCCGTTCATCCACTATCCGGAAGATCCGAACACCCATGCCCTTTCCTTCCAAGAGTTTCTCGTCGGTTCCGACCTGTTGGTGGTGCCGGTTCTCGACCCCGGCCGGAATGCGGTCGAGGCCTATTTTCCGGCAGGGCAATGGGTCCACGTCTGGTCCGGAAAGACCTTTGGCAGCCCGGACAAAGGCGTGCGGGAAAAGGTTGAGGCGCCCATCGGCAAACCTGCGGTTTTCTATCGCGCCCCATCGTTGACAGGGCCCGCCTTTGTGGAGAAACTGCGGGAATTCCGGGTTCTGGAATAGGCGGCGCGCCGGAGACTGTATTGAGATTCGGCGGGGTGTTCTGTTCCAATCACGTCGTTCAGGAGACCGTGAATATGTATGCGCAGGACAGAAGAACGTTTCTAAAACTCGCCGGTGCCGCCGCCGTGGGCGCGAATCTGCCTGGGCACGTCAGGGTTGCGGCCACTGACGGACCGGCACCATCGGCCGTCGCCGGCGGTGAAGAGCCGGGCGCAGCAATCAAAGTGGACATCGTGGCTTCGGCCGACCCGTTGGTTTCCAGAACCCTTGCGATCTTGAAGGACCGGGTCGAGCAGCGCTGCCCGGCGAAGGTGATCGAAAGCAGTTCCGGGGCTGGGATTATCCTGTCTGTTGATGGGACCCTGTCTTCCGAGGCTTTCCGCATTGATGGGGCCGACGGGGCGGTTCGTGTGACCGGCGGGTCGCCGCGCGGGCTGCTGTATGGTGTCGGGAAGTTTCTCCGGACCAGCGGGTATGACGGGACGTTCCAGCCCTCGCCGTGGCGGGGAACGTCCGTACCGCAGGGCACCCTGCGCGGGATGTATTTCGCGTCCCATTTCCACAACTGGTATCACCAGGCGTCGGAACCGGAAATCTCCCGGTACATGGAGGACCTTGCACTTTGGGGCGTGAACGCGGTGATGGTCATCTTTCCGATGATCAACCTGCAGGACTGGAATGACCCGGCGGCGGAACCGGCCATGGCCCTGGTGCGCCAATATGCCAAGACGGCGAAGGGACTGGGGCTCCAGTTTGCCACCGGGATCAACAACACGATGTTTATCGGCGCGCCGAAGGACATCCGGGCGGTGCCGCTGCCGGACCCGACCCACCGGCGGGGCAACAGTGGACACCCCATTTGCCCCAGCAATCCGGAGGGCCATGCGTACCTCATGGAGAACGCGCGGCTGCTCTTTGAGAAGCTGTCGGACGTGGGTCTGGACATTCTGGTTCACTGGCCCTATGACGAGGGCGGATGTGCCTGCGAGAAGTGCGCCCCCTGGGGCTGCAACGGCTACCTGCGACTGTCGCGCGACCTGACGCAGCTTGGCCGGGGTTACTTCCCCAACCTGAAGACGGTGCTGAGCACCTGGATGTTTGACACGCCGCCCGAAGGCGAGTGGCAGGGACTGGCCGATGCGCTGAAGAAGGAGAACGGCTGGGTGGATTACATCCTTGCCGATTCGCACGAGGACTTTCCGCGCTATCCGCTGGATTCGGGCGTGCCCGGCAATCTGCCCCTGATCAACTTTCCGGAGATCAGCATGTGGGGGAACTCGCCGTGGGGCGGCTTTGGCGCGCACCCGCTGCCTTCCCGATTCCAGCGCCTGTGGGGCCAGGTGAAACAGGCGGTGTCGGGCGGGTTCCCATACAGCGAGGGCATCTACGAGGATATAAACAAGTCGGTGGTCCTTCAGTTCTACTGGGACCGGGACCGGACCGCGCGGGCCACGCTGGAAGAATACATCCACTATGAGTTCGGTTCAGGGGTTGCCGAAGAGGTGCTGGCCGTCATCGAGATTCTGGAGAAATCGGCGAGTTGTTCCCAGCGGAAGGAATCGGTGGACAAGGAGGCGGTGCGGCGCGCCTGTCAGCTTTCGAAAACGGTGGATGCGCGGCTTCCCAACTGGGCCCGGCGGAACTGGCGGTGGGAAATCCTGAAATTGCGGACCGTACTTGACCGGGAGCGTTTCACCGGCGACGGACTGGAGACACCGGTCGCCGAGGCCGCCATGCTTCGCCTGATTGAGATCTATCACTGCCAGATGGAGACGGACGATCCCTACCACCACCGGGTGCGGCCGCCACTCAAGCAGGCCGTTTCTCGTCGCGGGGAATCCTGAACGCAGTCTGGCCCCGCTTTGGCCGGACCTTCCGGTTTGCCGCGCGTCAGTTCGCGGTGAACAGCGACATGATGTTGGCCAGGCCCGCGTTAACCGGCTGTCTTCCAGGATACTTGACGAAGTCCACGTGCCCGTCCATGTAGAGGATGTTGCAGCCGCCGGGGATGTGGTTGTAGAGGGTTGTTGTGCCGGCCGTGCCCAGTTGGTCGAACATGATGAAGATCGCGCTTTGCGCGTTGGCCGACGCCCCCGCATTGTTGATGTCCGTGATGAGGAAGCGCTCAATGCCTTCCTTGAGCCGGTAGACCGTGTTACTGTGCCCGTTTCCGTAACTGATGCCGTTTGAGGCGGTCAGGTAAGAACCGCTCGCGTCGCTGTCAACGGCGGGGTTTACCAGCAGGGCGCCGGCCGCACTGGGATTGGCCATGGCACCGGCCACCGCCATATTGCCCAGACCCATCTGCACAATCGCCAGGGCCAGTTGGGCCGGCACGGGGGCACTGTCGGGAATCAGACCGCCGAGGAACTGGGATGCCATGGACACATAGCACTGTGACGCGGGGAGGAAGTCTTTCTCGTCCAGAAGGTCGAGCAGCCATCCGAGATAGACATAACTTATGTCAATATCGTTCACGCCGTTGCCTCCGCCCAAGTAGTACCCGATGTGCCACTCTCCCTTTTCCAGGCCCAGCGCCGGAAGGTTCGTGTCCCGCAGGTTGTCTATCTTCTCCGTCGCGTCTGAGGGACAGACAATGATGGACGGGTCCGTCAGGTACTCCGGATAGATCGCCTTCACCTTGGGCCCCGCACCGACATACAGGTCCCATCTGCCGCCCTTTCCGGGGTCCTCGTTCTGCGCGATCTCCAATTCCATGGGCGGGAACTTGCCGCCGGGGGCCTCGTTCGAGTACATCTTGAAGACCAGCCCCCACTGTTTGAGATTGTTGGCGCAACTGGAGCGCCGGGCGGCCTCGCGCGCCCGCGCCAGGGCGG
The DNA here is from genome assembly GCA_937923585.1 of uncultured bacterium. Lineage (GTDB taxonomy): Bacteria > Hydrogenedentota > Hydrogenedentia > Hydrogenedentales > CAITNO01 > CAITNO01. The sequence continues at coordinate 647 of CALDSM010000854.1, read as the reverse complement.
GCAGCAGAATCGCGGCCAGAATTCCTATGATGGCAATGACAACCAGCAATTCGATTAGTGTGAATCCCTGTCTATTCATGACCGTACCCTTTCTTCCGTGATGGAAGACATGGTACCCCGGAATGATAAAAATGTCAAAGAGTATTGTTGGGGTGGCGCACTGTCTGTATGTGAAAACGCCGACGGGTTCGCGAGCAAACGATACCGCACCGACCCGCCCCCCGGCGAATGGCGTTCGGTTGCGCCCGGAGGGAATGCCTGCATAGAATGGCCATAACCGATGCTGGCTATTTCTTCCGGCACGAAGTGCAAAGGGTGGACTGTGGTGACTTATTTCAATACTGATACTGTGCGCGTATCCCCCGGCGGTCCGGCCGGGAAAATCCAGATTGCCTCGACCCATTCGGCCGGCCGTCTCAGCGCGGTTGCAGCGGCGCTGCTGCTGGCGACGGTGGCGCTGCTGCCGGGGTGCAAGGGCAAAGACACCACGCCGCCCGGCAACGTGACCGGCCTTGCCGCCGCCGCAGGCGACGGCACCGTGGCGCTGACCTGGACAAATCCGGCGGACCTCGACTTCGCCGGCGTGCGCGTTCAGCGCCGGACGGATCAGTATCCCGCCGCCGCCGATGACGGCGACACGGTCTTTG
>CALDSM010000853.1 GCA_937923585.1 uncultured bacterium | reverse complement strand
GCGACCACCGAGATCTACACTCTTTCCCTACACGACGCTCTTCCGATCTGAAAAAGGTTGTCTCGTAGAATGCGTGAATCATCCTACCCCGTAGTATAGCACGGGTGCGGCGATCTGTGCAGTGGAGGGTTTCCCGCCGCCAGGATTCTCCGGTCCAATCCAAACGCGCTGGTGACGGGCAGGCTGTAACTCCCCGGGCAAACGCAGCCGGAATCACGGCACTCGGAGAAATCCGGAGGACTTTGTTTGTCGAAACGCGGTACAATGCCTCCAGTGAACGCAGTTGAGTGTGGTGTCCCGCGAACCCGAAGCATGTCCCCGTTGTACTCCCGGGCGTCTTGACCGGGAAACACCCGGCTTCTTGGTGTCTTGAACAGCCTTTTGGCGTGCCGAGGCCCTCTGCCTGTGCGGATTAATCAAGAGAGGCTCCATCAATGAGATGCCCCGGACCTTCCATTCTGGTGACGTTCCTGCTTCTGTCCTGCGGCGCGCACGCACTGACGGGAAGCGGGGAATCGGGGACCGTTTCGCTGGAGACCGTGTCACCGAGGCTGCAATCGGCGACGGTGGTGTCGCCAAGCGCGATGTCCGCCGTGTTCAGCGAGCCGATGCTGGCGCCGGGTATTGTAAACCCGGCGAACTACGCGGTTTCGGGCAGCGGTGCGGGCACGCTGAACGGACATCCCCGGACCGTGTCCGGGAGCGGCCCCTATGCACTGGCATGGACCTCGGGCGAAATGCGGGGCGGCTCCATAATCACGCTGACGGTCACGGGGGTGCAGGACCTTGTGGGCAACCTGATTGACCCCGGACGCAACAGCGCCTCAAAGACGGCCGTGGGCGTTGCGCCGGTGTTCTCGGCGCTGTCGGTGTCTCCCGCCCAGGCCACCTTCAACGGCAAAGTGACGATCACCTTCACCGCGTCGGAGCCGTTGGACGGAGACCCGCTGGTTACAGTAAACGGGCATACGGCCCAATGGGTCAGCGGCGCGAAGGCGGCAGACTTCACCTACAGTTACACCATTCAGGCGGGCGATCCGCTGGGCATGGCGGCCGTGTTCGTGGCGGGCTATGATCTCGCGGGCAACCTGGGGGCGCTGAGCAACTCCAAGGTGCTGGAGGTCACCAAGACGGCGCCGCGGGTGCCGCTGCGCGCATGGCCTCTGGGTGCCGTGCTGTTGGCGGCGGGCATGCTGTGCCTGGTCCGGCGCCGCAGGTGCGCGGCCGCCCTGCTCCTTGTGCTGACTGCACTGGCCGCCGCCCCGGCCGCCCATGCCGAAAAGCCCACCGTCACGAACGTCACCCTCGCGCAGGTGCCGAACGGGACCCTTGGGACAAAGGTGGATATCTATTACGACCTTGTCGCGCCGAACGGCCCCTGCAATGTCACGTTGTCGCTGTCGAAGAACGGCGGCGCGGACGGATACATCCATCCCGTCCGTCATTGCACCGGCGACATCACGGGGGTGTACTCGCGCCCGCGCTGGCACATCGTTTGGGACATCCGGGCCGATTACCCCGAAGAGATCATTCCCCAGGCGCGCATTCGCGTGACGGCCGACGACGGGCTTGTCCAGCACACGCTGACCTACGCGGCGGACGCAAATGGCTCGATTGACGGGGTCTCTCCGCAAACGGTGGATGAAGGCACGGACGGCATGACGGTGACGGCGGTGGCAAACCCGGGTTATCTGTTCAACCGGTGGAGCGACGGCTCCATCCAAAACCCGCGGACGGACACCAACGTCAGGAGCGACATCTCGGTGACCGCCTCCTTTGTGAACGGGATTGCCTCGGTCTCATCATTCGCCCTCAACGGCGGCGACGCGGTCACGGGAACCGTGAAGGTGACGCTAAACAGCACCTGCGCGGGCACACCGGCACAGTACATGGCAAGCGAGTCGCCAAGTTTCACGGGCGCGTCATGGGTGCCGTATGATTCGGCGCCGTCGTTCTCGCTGTCCGGCGGCGTCGGAAACCGGACCGTCCACTTCAAGGTGCGGAACGCCTACGGCGAATCAAACGTGGTGAACGACACCATCTTTCTGACGCCGGAGACGGTTCCCGTCCAGTCGGGCACATTCATCATGGGCCGCACGGCTTCCGGGGATGACGCGGCGCATGGTTCTCCGGATGAGGACCCGCGGCACGAGGTGACACTGGGTGCGTACCAGCTTGGAAAGTACGACGTGACAAACCGGGAGTACTGCGACGTTCTGAACTGGGCGCAGGGAAAAGGATATCTGAAGGATTCCCTGGGTGCACCCTGGGCGGGTGCCGGCGACGTCTACGCGGGCGGAAACCTGCAGTCGGTGCTTCAGCTCACGGACACGGAGGCGGGGGTTCTGGTTTGCGAAATCCAGTATTCGGGCGGGGTGTTCTCGCCCAAGACGCGGGCCGGGCTGCCCGGCGGCACAAACCATCCCATGGACCGGCACCCGGCGGTGGACGTCACCTGGTACGGTGCCGCGGCGTTCTGCAACTGGCTGAGCCAGATGGAGGGGCTGGCGCCCTGCTATGACATGACGGCGGCCAACTGGCCGTTGACGGTGCCCCCGCCCGCCGTGGGCGGCTACCGGCTGCCGACAGAGGCGGAGTGGGAACGCGCCGCGGCGTGGGATTCGGCCGCTTCGGGAGGCCCGAAACACTGGGTCTACGGTTTTGCGGCCGACACGCTGACGGGCAAGAACCGGGCAAATTATCTGGACAGCAACCCGTTGTATGTCAACCCGCTCGGCCTGGCCGTCCGCCCCTTCACCGCTCCCGTGGGCTGGTTTGACGGCGTCAACGTGAGCCCAAACGGGAGCGTGGCGACGGTAAACGGCGCGAGTCCGGTGGGCTGTTACGACATGTGCGGTGAAGTCCTGCAATGGTGCGGCGACTGGTACGATGCCTATGGTGCGGACGCCCAGATGAACCCCCTGGGGCCGACCACGGGCTCGGAGCGCGTGCTGCGCGGCGGAAGCTGGCAGAACAACGCGGGCGAATGCCGTTCCGCCGCCCGTTTCAGCGGTGACCCGTCACTGGCAACGGCCAACCGGGGCTTTCGCCATGCGCGATCCAAACCGTCGGTGGTGCTCAATTCCTTTGCGATCAACAGCGACGCGCCGTCCACAGGGACCTCGGTGGTGACGTTGAACAACGCATGCTCGGGCGGTCCGACAGCCTATATGGCAAGCGAGTCTCCCGGCTTCACAGGGGCGTCGTGGGAAACCTACGGGACGGCGCCGTCCTTCACGCTGTCAAGCGGCATCGGAACCCGGACCGTCTACTTCAAGGTGCAAAATGCCAACGGCGAATCGAATGTGGTGAGCGACTCCATCTTCCTGGCGCCTGAAATGGCATCCGTCGCCGCGGGCACGTTCACGATGGGCCGCACGGCCTCGGGGGACGACGCAGCCTACGGCGCGACGGCGGAGGACCCCCGGCACCAGGTGACGCTCGCGGCGTACCAGATCGGGAAGTGCGGCGTGACGAACCGGGAGTACTGCTACGTGCTGAACTGGGCGCTGGAGAAGGGGTATTTGAAGAATTCCACGGGCGCCGCCTGGCCGGGCACGGGCGACCTCTTTGCGGGCGGGAATCTCCATTTCATACTTTATCTCACCGACGCCGGCTGCAACATCCAATACTCGGACGGGGTGTTCACCCCGAAAACCCGCCCGGGACTGCCCGACGCAACGAACCAGCCGATGGACATGCATCCGGTAGTGGACGTGACGTGGTACGGTGCCGCGGCGTTCTGCAACTGGCTGGGCGAGATGCAGGGGCTGGCGCCGTGCTATGACATGGCGACCGCGAACTGGCCGCTGACCGCAGCCCCGCCGACATCGGGCGGCTACCGGCTGCCCACGGAGGCGGAGTGGGAGCGCGCCGCGGCCTGGAACGGGTCCAAGCACTGGATCTACGGGTTTACCTCGGACACAAATGTCGGCAACAGCCAGTGCAACGACTACGCGCGCATCGGCGGCGTTTATGCCTACGTTAACCCGCTTGGCCTGGGGGCCAATCCGTACACATCGCCTGCAGGCTGGTTCGACGGGGTGAACGTGAGCCCGAACGGGGACGTTCAGACAGCGAACAGTGCAAGCCCGGCGGGCTGTTACGACATGAGCGGCAACGTTTGGCAGTGGTGCAGCGACTGGTACGCCGCATACGGCGCGGCCGACCAGGTCAATCCCGTGGGGCCTGCCACAGGTTCGAACCGCGTCCTGCGCGGCGGCGGCTGGAGCAGTTACTACTATGCCTGCCGTTCGGCGGCCCGCAGCAGCAACTTCGCCTCCTACGCCCACAACAACATCGGGTTCCGCCTGGCCAGGTAGTTTTCGCTGTCCGGCGGGCGGATTGTGCATGGGGTTCCGCGAATTCAATCGTGTCCCGCGAATGCTATTCTTTCCCGCGGCTTGCGGCGCCGTCCAGCCGTCCCAGTGCGTCACGTGCCTCGGCCAGCGCCGGATTGATTCTCAACGCCTTTTCGAGGGCCGCCCGCGCGCCCGCAGCGTCACCCGACATCTCCAGCGCCAGCCCAAGATGCAAATGGGGCAGGGCCGCCGTCGGATGCACGGATGCCACACGTCTCCACTCCTCCGCCCGCGCCGCCCTGTCTCCACGTCCGTCCAGAATGGCGTCTATGCGCGCCGAGGACTTCGGGGATTCAGGCGCCCCTGCCACCACCGCCCGGTATTCCTCAAGGGCGGCGTCCTCTTCTCCCGCCGCGTCGAGCGCCCCGGCAAGTTCGGCCCGGTAGCCCATGACTTGCGGAGTAAGGGAAAGCGCGCACCGGAACGCGGCCGCCGCACTGGGTGCGTCACCGGCCGCCATGCATGCCCTTGCGGCGGCTGCGCAGGCCTCGGCCGCATCCCCCGCGTTGTCGGACTCCGGAGAGGCGGCCTCCTTGATCAACTTGAGCCCATCCTCCGCCTTGCCCCGCCTTATCAGTACTGCGCCCAGACGAATCCGAATGGTGTCATTTCCGGGTTCGCAGTTCAGCACGTCGCGATATGCTGATTCAGCACCGGCCATGCTTCCAATGGCATCCATCACACCGGCCCGTGTCAAGGCATAGCCCAAGTGCAGGTTCCTGCCGCATCTGCTCGCATATTCACCGAACGAAGAGGACTCCCTGAACATGGCCGCGCCCACAGCCAACGCAACAAGGACCAAACACGCCGAGCATAATATGGCACCGCGACGGAAGCGGCGACGCGCATCCGCAGTCGCTGTCGGGACTTCATCCGTCTCGAAGGGACCGGCGGTCTGACCGGCGGTTCGCACGCTTTCATCGGAGGGTGGACCGGCGGCGCACCTTGCGGCATTTCCGCCGCCGCCCCCTTGACGAAGGCGCGGGAGCACGCACAGGCCGCCCAGACATCCCCCCAGCGCCAGCAGCGAGACGAGCACGCCAATCCGGAAACTCACGGGGACAAACCGGAACTGAATGACATGGGTGCCGGCCGGCACCACGCATCCCATGAAGTCCCCGTACACCCGTAGCAGTTCGGGTCCGGACTGCTGGTCCATGGTCACGCGCCATTGCGGCCAATGGCGTTCGGACAGGACCAGCAGTTGCCGGGTCTTGCAGGATGTTCGGATGCCGTATTCACCGGGGGTCTGGCTCACTATGGTTGCGGTGCCCGGTTCCGCATTTGGGTCGAGTTCCTGGATTTCCTTTTCGACGACGGCCACATGGCGCACGTCCGTGCTCTCAATGATGCCCGCCGGGTCTGGCGACACGACGACCTTTGACAAGAGCCGAACCGGCGGCAGCGGGTCCGCCAACGGCATCCATGGCGAGTCTTTCCGGCAGGAACCGCGCACCCAGTCCACCGCGGCGACGCGCAATGTGTTCGCATTCTCCGGCACATAGTGGAGACAACTGTCGCGCAGGGCAACGCCCGTGTAGCCGACGGCGTTCCGGATGCCAAACAGGGTGGAGAGATTGTTTCCCGCCACGGGTTCACTCTCGACCAGCCGGTGGTAAACCCGCTGGCCGCCCGGGTCCGAAGGCGGGACCACATCCCGTGCAAGCACGGTTCGCGGCCATTCCGACACAGCCGGAATCTGGGCCACGCGGTTCATATAGAAACCAACATCGCATGCCTGCAAAAGGGGCAGGAGAATGACAGCCCAACGCCACCCGCGGATGCAGGCACAGAACACGAAGAACGACATCACCGCCACCAGCGGTACCCAAAACAGCTGCGGTCCGGGCGGACACCAGGGAAACCATGACTCATTCAGTCGGGCGGCGGCACAGAGTGTGGTTGCCAGCACGGCCGCCAACAAAGCCAGCGCCGGCAGGAAGCCGCCCATGGAGGCGCGGACATCGCTTCGCCGTTCAAACACACTGCTGAGGCCCGTCGCGGCAAGGCATATGACACCATAATGGACGATGTACAAATACCGGTACGGCGAACGGAAAGAAGACAAAACGGGCAACGAGGAAACGGCGCGGTACACGGGGCTCGACTGGCCAAGGGCCATGGCAATACCCAGGAAAATGCACAGCAGAGAGAACAGGAACAGCGGCTGAAGCGATCTTGCCTGCGGTGGCAGTCCCCCGCTGCCGGGGCTCTGGCACCCGCCGCCCCGGGCCGCCCGCAACCGTCGGAGAGACGACAATCCCCATATCGCGGCAAAAAGCGCGGGAATCCCCGCATAGGCTCCGACAACCAATGGATTGGCCACGCCCAGCGGTCCCGCGAATATTTCCAGTATGCCGCGCACGTCCGCGCTGTACCCAAAGCGAAAACCCGCCGGAGGCTGGGCGCGTTCCGTGGCAAAGAACATGTCGAGATGGGGCAGCGCCTGGGCGGCACCAAGGGCAAGTCCCAGCAGGTTGGCGGCGGCAAAGGCGGCAAAGCCGTTCAGGACAATTCCCCACTGAAAACGCAGCCCCCCCCTCCATGCACGCGGCAAGACCAGTGCCAACAGATAGGCCGATCCAATGAAACCGCACATGGCGGTCGCCTGCGGATAGCCAAGCAAAAGTTCGGAGCCGATGATCAGGGCCAGGCAGATTGTGCCCGCGCGACGCCGGGCGGACGTTGTACCCGTCAGCATAATGTCGAGCATCCACAGCGCCCAGGGGGCATGCGCCATGATTGTCACGATATTGACGTTGGCCCAGCACGAAAGATTCATGGGGCAGAAGGCATAGAGGCAGCCGCCCCAGAGACTGATAGAATGGCGCAGCCCCCACCGGCGAAAGAAGAGCCACCCTCCCACAATCGCAAAAACATAGCCGAAGAGCACTTCAATGTCCAGACCCGTGTCGGCATTCACGAACCGGTACAGCAGCAGGTGGAATGGATGGCACATGCCCGCCTGGCCTTCCGCATGAATATGGGTTCCGCAGCCGACCCACGGGTTCCACAAGAAGGAGTGGCCGTGAAGCAGGCTCTCGCGATAGGCCCAGCGGATGGGATAATGGTAGGAAAGCAAATCGCCCAGCATTCGGTGGCTGCCCAGCAGCAGCGGCATGGCCATCCACCCGGCAAGGCACACGGCTATGGCCAGCACCGTAAACATCAGCATGCGGCCCAGCACATGTGATGATGTGGAGGGGTTCATGTGTGTCAAACGTCGTCCCTCTTCTCGCCTTGTGTTTCAAGACCGCCCCAAACAGAACAGCCTCTTGTTGAGCCCGGCTAATCATAGGGCAAATCGCTTCCCAAATTGCATTTTCCGGCTGATGCCCGCCATTTCATACGGTTCCCCTCTTTGGGGCTACCCCATTCACAATGAATCCCAATGGTGTGCGTTTTCCGTCTTTCCGTCCCAGTGGTATCATATTGTGTTGAAAAGAGACTTGCTGCTTAGTCGGCCGGCATGGAGGGTTGCGCAATGGTATTGCAGTGTCTGGCGATTGCCTGG
>CALDSM010000852.1 GCA_937923585.1 uncultured bacterium | reverse complement strand
GACAGCAGGAACGAAATCCGCGAGATGATCACGGACCAGATCGCGGCGGTCAACTCCAAGCGCAAAAAGCAGGAGAGAGACGAACCCTACCGCGGCCTCATGGACGAACTGCGCAGGGAAAGGTGATTCACGAACAGTCGGACAATGTTCCCGGACAGCCCGCCCCGAAACGGTATTGTGGTCGTCTCCATTGCGTGTTGGTTGTTCTTCCGACGCTGTCCGTTTGTGTTTGTCCGTGCCGGTCCGTGTTCCTGTGCCGGGCTGGACGGTTCCAGCGTGCCGCATCCTCAACGAACGGGCAGCGCCTAATCACTGCTTTCGCGCAGGACCCGGAACCCGGTGTCGGGCTGCGAGAAGCCCTGTATGTTGTAGTACCGCATGGCCGACCGGCAGAAAGCGATGTCGTGGATGTTGGCGGTGCTGCCGCCGCGGCGGACACGCTGGACAAAGCCGGTGGACGGGGGCGTGGGGCCCTGCGGGTCCACGGCGGCGTCCGCGGTGTAGTAGGCCGGGTCGTAGCAGTCATTGCACCATTCCATGACATTTCCGCTCATGTCATGCAGGCCCCATGCGTTCGGGAGCAACCCGCCCACGGGCTGCGTCGAACAATGGGCCCAGTCCAGGCAGTGCCACGCATAGTCGTTGGACACGCCGGTGTCGTCGCCCCAATAGAATTCCGTGTCCGTGCCCGCCCGGCAGGCATACTCCCACTCCGCCTCGGTGGGCAGGCGAAACACGCCCTGCCCCGACTGGTTAAGCTGCGCAAGGAAGGCCTGGCAGTCATCCCATGAAATCTTCTCGACCGGGAGGCCGGCGTCGCCGGTATGCCCGGAGGGGTTGTTGGGCATGCGGTTTTCCCACTGGCCCTGCGTCACCTCAAACTTGCCCAGCCAGAACCCGCGCGTGATGGTCACCGGATGCCGTGGATGCTCGGGGTCGAAGAAGACGGCGCTGTCGCCGTAGATCGCGGAAAGCTCCGCGGAGGTCTTCAGTGTGCCCATGCCAAAACTGCCCGGCGGTATCCACTTGAAAACGATGCCCGCAAACGCCCGTTCGTCGCCCACGGACCGAATCACCGTATACCGGGCCGTAACGCTCGCGGTTTCGTTGGCGACGACGTTAACCGTCTGCTCGGCGGGCGTTGTCCAGCCGGAACCCAGGTCCTTGAAGGAGATTACGTGCCGGCCCGGCGCAACGTTTTGGACAATCTGGCCGCTCTCGTGGTTGAAACCGTGATCCAGGGTCCATATGGCCCCGTCCACCACCGCATCCTGCGGCAGAATGGTGACATTCAGGCTGCCGGTCTCGACGGGCGGTTCGCCTTCAACTTCTCCCTCGCCCTCCCCCTCGGGAGAGGCGGAGACGGTGACAACGGTCGCTTGGTCTGCCGTGTCACTGCCGTCCCCGGCGGTCCCCGTGAGTGACACATTGTAGCCGCCTTCCGCCGTGTACGTGTGGGACGGGTTCTGCGCCTGGCTGGTGGCGCCGTCGCCGAAGGACCACGACCATGCCGTAATCGGCGCGTCGGCCGCCGTGGAGGTGTCAGTGAAAGACACTGTCAACGGTGCCGGACCGGCTGTCGGCGCGGCCGTGAACGAGGCCGCCGGACCCCGGTCGCCGCGGCATCCGCCGTGCAGAAGCCCGGCCAGATGCGTTATCGCTGAAAGTGAAAGGGCGAACGCCCCCGCCGCCGCATGCGCAGACGGCCGCTGCTGTGCGGCGCTGGCACCCCCGTTGCCTGAAGCTTCGCCGGGGATTCCTCCCTCTGGCGCTCCGCCCGCGGATGGGGCCGTCAATGTCGCTGCGATGCCCGCAGGGGCAGTCGCGAATGGATACGTTGCATGCTCATCGGACGGGCACCCGGCCAGCAGCATCGCTGCAACGGCCAGAACCGTCCCCAAGAACCATTGACCCGTTTTGCTCATCGCACACATCTCCAAAATACATCGCCATTCCGCTTTTCCCTATTATCCTACATCCGGCGGCGCGGAAGATCACAGGCCGTGTTTCCGGGCGGCGGGAAGTGAACGCCGCAAAGCCGGTTTCCCCAACGTCCATGTCGGCCGGGCCACCCTCCTGCAGCATAAAGCAGGCCGCCAGGACTGCTTGCCAGTCCTGGCGGCCAATTCTTGCAGCCCCGTTTCCGGGAATCGGATCAGGGCAGATTGAACGTGAATGTCGTCGGGACGTCGTAGGGGTAGCTGTAGTTGTAAAGCTGCCACTGCGGCCCGGGGAAGAACCAAGACTTGTTAATCAGGCTGAAGTCGAAGATGCTCAACTGGTAGTTGATTCCGCCGTTGATGCCGGCGTACAGGTCAAACGTGAACGGCGACGGGATGAACTGCGCGGCACCCGTCACGTAGGGCATGGCGTAGCCGCTCAGCGTCGAGGCGTCATACAGCGTGATGCTCGGCTGCACCTTCACGTACACCGTGACGCTTCCGGAACTCGACAGGGTGATCACCAGCGGGTGGGCTACCGGGCTGAACTCCCCGAAGGAACTGTTGTTCGACCACTTGCCGTCCACCATGGAGGCCCCGACCGTCACATAACTGGAACCGGCAAAACCGGACTGGGCGGAGGCGCCCGCGCCCACGCTGCCCGAAACGCCGACCGGGAAGCTCAGGGAGGCGACGCCCGCCACCGGCACCGGCCCGATGTAGAACAGGAAGGGTTTGGTGATGGCGGGAATGATGGGCGTTTCCCAGTTCACGCTCGCCGCCTGGGCGGCGGAGAGGTTGAAGCGCAGGTCGGTGGTGAACTCGCCGGCACAGCTCATGGAGAAACTGGTCATCTTGTGGTCGGAGATGTTGGCATCGAGATCGATGTCCGGCGCGTAGGTCAGCATGCTGCCGTTGTCCATGCGCAGCGTCACGCCGTCCTGGCTGAAGATCGTGAGTCCGCTCAGGTCAATCGCCAGCGTGCCGCCCTCGGAGAGCACCGCGCCGTTGTCCACGAGGTCCTGGTTGGTCCAGGTAATCTTGCCGGTAAGGACGCCTTCCTTAATAGCCTCGGCCAGCGACACCGCCTGGGTGACCGTCTGGATGATGCCGTTCGCCTCGTTCACGCCGATGACCTTCCGCAGGAAGCCGCCGTCTTTCGCGCTGGCAATGATGTCACCAACTTGAATTTCGGCCTTGTCACCGAGATTGTCGAAGAAATTGACAATGTCGCGCCCCACCTGCTGAATGGTCAGTTGCGGAATATTGTCCACGACTTTAACGTCCGTCGTGGCCGGGCAACCCATCAACGTGAGCGAGCAGACAGCGGTTAACAGCACAAAAGTCATTTTAACGCGGAACATTGGACACCCTCCTATGGTGATATCCTCTTACGTCTCTGGACAATCTCCTGTCGCGCAAGGCCGCACAACGACCCGCCGCACTTTCTAAGATAGACCCATCGGGCAATTTTGTCAAGGATAAAATGTTCGTCCATACCGCTTAGTGGTTCTACCAATGTGGCGGAAAAGACCAACCCCGCGCTGAAGTGAGACAGTGGACACCGTTGCCGGACGACCGAAGCGGGAGACGCGGAACAGGGACTGCCGGCACCATGTGTGCCATTGGAGGATTCCTCAGTGGAACACGGCATACCGGAGGGTCAGGCGCGTACAAGACCCCGTGGCCCGTGTTGTCGGCTGCGGCCGGAGCGCGCTTGAACCGCCTCCCCGGCCAAAGGCAAGGCATTCCGCCGGGTGCCGACTTTATGCAGGACGATTATTGACAGCCTTTGGAAAAACGCTTATGCTTGGACGGCCATGGCCGTATCGCGGGCCACGCCTTGGTCTGCGATTTTCGCGCGCAATGCCGTCTGGAATGAAGGTCTTCACGTTTTGCATAGCACCTGCCATCAGGGCCGGGAAACGGCAAAGAACCCGAACGTCGTGGTCCAAACAATAAACGTCGCATGAAGGAGGCAACATGAACAATTCTGAAGAATCGGCCGTCAACCGCGGTACAACACGGCGCAACTTTCTGAAAAGTTCGGCGGTGGCGGCCTCGGCCGCCGTCTCAGGCGGCGGCTTCCTCGCGAGGAACGCGCATGCCGCAGGCAGTGACATCATCCGTGTCGGGATGATCGGCTGCGGCCCGCGCTGCACCGGCGCCGCCGCGCAGGCGCTGACCGCCGACCCCGGCGCGCGGCTCGTGGCGATGTGCGACATCCTGATGCCGCGGATCAAGGACAAGCGGGAGAAGCTCAGGGAACAGAAGAAGGACCAGGTCCTCGTGGATGACGACCACTGCTTCGCGGGCTTCGACGGCTACAAGCACGTGATCGAATCATCAGACGTGGTGCTGATCGCCAACGCGGCGAAGTTCCATCCCTTCCACGCCATGGCCGCGCTCAAGGCCGGCAAGCACGTCTTTGTGGAAAAGCCCCACGGCATAGACCCGGCCGGCATCAAGCTCCTGAAGAAGGCGGTCGAGGTGGCGAAAGAGAAGAAGCTGTGCCTGGTGTCGGGCCTGCAGAGCCGCTACCACAGCGGCTACGCCGAAACGGTCAAGCGCATACATGACGGCGCCATCGGCGACGTGGTCGCCATTGAGGAGAACTTCCTGCGCCCGCCGTACCAGATCACACAGCGCGAGGACTGGATGTCGGAACTGGTGTGGCAATGCAGCACGCAGTACCACTTCAACTGGCTCTCGGGCGACGACGTGCCGCAGTCGCTGGTGCACAACCTGGACCGCTCCAGTTGGGTGCTGAAAGACAGCGCCCCCATTAAATGCCACGGTCTCGGCGGGCGCTCTTCCATGACGGACCCCATCTATGGCAACGTGTTCGATCATCACTCCATCGTGTACGAATGCGAGAACAACGTCCGGATATACGCCCTGTGCCGCACGACCGAGGGCTGCTACAACATCTCCAACAGCATCATCATGGGCACCAAGGGCCGGGCATCCATCATGGACTGCCAGATCTGGGGCGAGAACGCGTGGCGCTGGGGCGGCGGCTGCGACCCCTATCAGATTGAGCACGACACGCTCTTCAAGGGCATCCGCTCGGGCGAGCCCGTCAACAACGGCGAATACATGGCGCGCAGCACCATGATGGGCATCATGGGCCAGCTTTCCTGCTACACCGGCGAGGAACTCACCTGGGAGCAGGTCAACAACTCCGACTTCGCCTACCCGCCCAAGCCCGAGGACTGCCACGACGGCATGGAGCCGCCCGTGCTGCCCGAAGCCGACGGCAGCTATCCGGTCTACAAGCCGGGTGTCACGCGGCTGCTTGAATCCTGAAGTATGGCCCGATTCCAGATGATTTGAACTGTGGGAAAAGGTGCCGCGCACAGCCAAAGCGGCGTCGCTGCCGCCGCACTCCAAAAGGTGCGCGACGGCGGGTCGTTATGGAGAGTGCGGTGGCAGAGCGCAGCGGCGACACCGCTTTGGCTGGCGTGCCGCAAAATGGAGATTTAATGCAGTGAAGAGACAATCAACCGAACAGATGGGTGTGTGCAGTTGGTCGCTTCAGGCCACCGGGCCGCAGGACTTGGCCGACAAGGTTGCCGCGCTTGGTCTCAAGAAGGTGCAGCTTGGCCTGACCCCGCACCGCGGCGACCAGGGTGCCTGGGACGGCGTGCAGGAAATCCTGGCCGCGAAGGGCATCAGGATCGTGTCGGGCATGTACTCGACCGTCGGCGAGGACTACACGACTCCGGAGACCATCCGCAGGACGGGCGGCGTCGTGCCCGACGCGCACTGGGACGAAAACCTGCAACTGGCGCACGCCACCGCGGCCATCGCCAAGGCGATGGGCCTGACCGGCGCGAACGCGCATGCGGGCTTTCTGCCCCATGACCCGGCAGACCCCGACTTTGACAAGCTGTGCCGCCGCGTGGTGACGCTTGCGGAGGTGTTCGGCGCGGCCGGGGTCACGCTGCTGCTGGAAACCGGACAGGAATCGGCGCAGACCCTGCTCGCGTTCCTGGGCCAACTCAAGCAGCGCGGCGTCGGGAATGTCGCGGTCAACTTCGATCCCGCCAACATGATCCTCTACGACATGGACAACCCCATCGAGGCGCTGCGCCTGCTCGCACCGCATGTCAGACAGGTCCACGTCAAAGACGCCAGGCGCACCGCCGTCAAGGGCCAGTGGGGCGAGGAGGTGGTGGTCGGCACCGGCGAGGTGGACTGGGTGTCCTTCGTCCGCGTTCTGGCCGAAGCCGATTTTGAAGGTGGCTACATCTTCGAGCGCGAGGCGGGCGACGACCGCGTGGGCGACATTGCGCAGGGCATCGTCGCGCTGACCGCGGCCATGAAGGAAGTGGCAGGGTAAGACGACAGAGGCAAACGGGACCGTAAAAGAGGCGGTTTCTGAACCGGACGCGGGGAATTTGGCCGGATGCCCGAACAGAAGGATGCTGGTGTCGGATGAAAAAGTGGCAAAGCAGAATCTTTTGGACGGTCTGGATTACCTATTTCTCGTACTATCTCTGCCGTTACAACATGCCCATGGCGAAAACGCAGCTGTGCGGCACGTTCCATTGGGACACCGCCGAGTTTGGCATGATCCTTTCCGCGCTCACCGTGGCCTATGCGGTCGGGCAGTTTGTGAGCGGACAGCTTGCCGACCGTTACGGTGCGCGCCTGGTTGCCAGCGTGGGGGTGGCCGGATCGGTCATCATGAACGTGCTCATCTTCGGGGTGCTCCTTTTCCCTCTCGAGGGTGATCGCGCGGCCCAAACGCTTCTGACCGTCCTTGCCGTTCTCTGGGGCGCAAACGGGTTTTTCCAGGCAATGGGCTGGCCCTCGATGGTGCGCATCATGGCCCATTGGTTCCCCGCCGGAACCAGGGGCAGGATCATGGGCCTGCTGGGAACCTGCTACCAGTTTGGCGCGGCCTTTTCGTGGTTTCTCGCCCTGTTCATCATCCGGGGCTATGCGGACGCCCATGGGGGGGACTGGCGCGTGGTGTTTCTGGTGCCGGCGGTGCTGTTCGCCGGGGCGGGACTCCTTTTCTTTCTCTGTGTCAGAAACGCCCCCGAAGATGTTGGGTTTCCACCCGTGGAGGAGAGCGGTCAGCCGCCGTCTGTGTCCGCACACGGCGGGGCCACGCTTGGCCGGAACATCCTGAGAACCCTGCGGAACCCCTATCTCTGGATACTGGCGGGCACCTTCTTCCTCCTGGACGTGAACCGGTACGGCTTTGTGAACTGGCTGCCCGCCTATCTGGACGAGCGCCAGATTTCCATGGGCGTGAGCGGCCTGGGCGCCCAGGATGTCATGTCCCGCCTCATTCACCCCCTTGCCGGAGCCTTGGGCGCAGTGGTTGCCGGCTGGGCCACCGACCGCTTTTTCGGCGGGCGGCGGGCGCCGGTGATTGCCATTCTGTTGCTGCTCCTGGGTGTGTTCTCCATCCTGTTCCCCTATCTGCCCTACACCAACACGGGACTGCTGACCCTCGTTCTCGCCCTCGTCGGTTTTTGCACCTACGGGCCGCACATATTGCTGGTCGGCCATGCGGCCCAGGATTTCGGCAAGAAATCCGGGGCGGCCGGCGCCGCGGGATTCATAGACGGCATGGGATACATTGGCGCCAGCCTGGCCGGTTACGGGGCGGGCGTTATCATCAAGGCATACGGATACCAGGTGAACTTCGTGATCTTCGGACTGGCCGCGGTGCTCGGCGCGGTCCTGATATGCGTCCTGTGGAAAGTGCATCCGGAGGCGCATGCCGTGGAGGCGGAGCGTCCGGCGTAGGTGCTGTTTGTGCCGACGGGCCGCCCGCACCGGGCCGCAAGATCCGGCCTGGCCGGTCCGGCAATGGAAGGAAGGTTTTACGATGGATTCGAGAACACGGGTTGCAACAGCACTTTCACATGCCGAACCTGACCGCGTGCCCGTTGACTACTGGGCCTCCCCCG
>CALDSM010000851.1 GCA_937923585.1 uncultured bacterium | reverse complement strand
ATTGGGACGGCCGCGCGGGGGTGTGGGCCGTTGTCACGGAGGAATCGGACAGGGAAGATCCGGCCTGGTCCGCGCCGCGACGCCTGTGCGACGGCATCATGATGAACAAGCCGACGGTGCTGAAGGACGGCACCTGGCTGCTGCCCGCGGCTGTCTGGGCGATGAAGTCGGGCGGGGTGCCCGCGCCGCAGTACGTGATTGACAACACGGCAACCACGGGGTCCTGGGTGGTGGCCTCGACGGACCAGGGCAGAACCTTCACGCCGCGGGGCCGGGCGGACATCAAGGGCCGGAAGTGCGATGAGCACATAATTGTGGAGCGGCGCGACAGCTCGCTGTGGATGCTGGCCCGGACCGGATACGGCATCGGCGAGAGCTTCTCGACAGACGGCGGGGCCACCTGGGTCGGAGACGGTCCGTCGAAAACGGTCACGCACATTGACTCCGCCGCGCGTTTCTTCATTCGCCGCCTTGCATCGGGCAGCCTGCTGCTGGTGAAGCACGCTCCGCCAAGCAATCACGGGCGCTCGCATCTGACGGCCTTTCTTTCGGGCGATGACGGTGCAACATGGCAGGGCGGGCTGCTGCTGGATGAGCGCGACGGAGTGTCCTATCCGGACGGCGTGCAGGCGCCGGACAGCACGATCCGCATTATCTACGACTTCTCGCGGCACGATGCGCGGGAGATTCTGATGGCCGTTTTCACCGAGGAGGATGTCCTTGCGGGAAGATTCGTGAACCCCAAGGCGCGTCTGCGCGTGCCCGTAAACAAGGCGGGGGGAATACCCGGGACGCTGGCGGTCAAAGGCGACAGCCTTGTCCTGGCGAAAGACGAAGCGGGCATGCTCTGTTATGGCGGCCTAACCAAGGGCACGGTGTCGGTGCGGAGCACCTACGAACCCGGGCAGGCGGACACCCTGGTCTACGAGGAAGGCCGGGACTATGGGGTGGATTATGCCGCGGGAACCATTGCCCGCACGGCCGATTCGCGCATTCCTGATTTCAGTACGAACATGCTCTACGGCAAGAAGGGGTTCAACCACAGCGACTATCCGGGCTTTGGCAACAGGGCCTTCTTCGTCTATGTGGATTACCAGGCACAGAAAGCGTTTCCCTTGTGTGAAGGCCGTGACCAGTCAGCGCTGCTGTCCAAGACGGCTGAGAAACTGCGCAAGGGCGGGCCATTCAAGATTGTCGCCTTTGGCGACAGCATCACGGTCGGTATTGACGCGAGCAGTCCCGACGTTGTGTTTCACGCGCAATGGGCGCGGTACCTGTCGGAGCGTTTTCCGCAGGCGCAGGTCACGGTGGAGAACGGGGCGACCAACGGGGGGTCAACGGGTTCCGAAATGCCGCGGATTCAGGAGAAGGTTCTGGACCGTGCGCCGGATCTGGTCATCATTGGGTTTGGCATGAACGACCACAACATCGGCGGGCCGTCGCCGGAGCAGTTTGCCGAAAACCTGAAGACGATGATCGCGCAGATCCGGGAGAAGACGGGGGCTGAGGTGATTCTGTATTCGGCGTTCACGCCGAACCCCGACTGGAAATATGGAACGCACCGCATGGCGCTGTTCGCGGATGCAACGCGCCGCGCAGCGGAAGAATCCCAGTGCGCCTATGCGGACGTGTTTGGGCTGTGGTCCAAAGTGCTGCTGCGGAAGGACCTGTGCAGCCTGCTGGGCAACAACATCAACCATCCCAGTGACTTCGGGCACTGGCTGTATTTCCAGGCGCTGAAATGTGTGGAATTCTGAAAGCTGGGAGATTGAACGTGGAATCCATTTCAAGAAGATCGTTTCTGGCGGGAAGCGCTTTGGCGCTGGGTGGCTGGCTGTTCTTGCCGGCGACGGGCCGGGCGGAGGACACCGTTGACCCGAACCGCTTCGTGCTGATGGCGGACATCCATGTCTGCGCCGACCGGAACGCGCGGGAGCGTGACTGCAATCCGGATGAGACCATTCAGCAGGCGGTGAAGGACATTCTGGAACTGACACCGCGGCCGGCGGGCGTGATTGTGGCGGGGGACTGTGTGTATCTTCACGGACTGAAGCCGGACTATGAAGCGCTGAAGGAGTTTCTGGAGCCGCTGCGCGGGGCGGGCATTCCGCTGCTGCTGGCCATGGGCAACCATGACCGCCGCGCAAGTTTTGCGTCCGTGTTTTCCGATGCGGCCATTTTGCACGGTGCGGAACTGGCGGACAGAAAGACGGCGGTCATCGAAACGCCGCACGCGGACTGGTACCTGCTCGATTCCTGCAAGATAACCCATCACACGCCGGGACTTCTCGGCGAGGAGCAGCTGTCGTGGCTTGCGGAAAGGCTGGACAAGGCACCCTCGAAGCCCGCACTGCTGGTGGCGCACCACTATCCCCGGACGTCCGAGAAGGATAACGGACTGGCGGACACCGAGGCGTTCCTGAAGGTCATCGGCCCGAGGAGACAGGTGAAATGCTACTTCTTTGGGCACAGCCATGCGTGGTCGCTGAAACAACGCGAAGAGGGGCTGCACTTGGTCAATCTCCCGACGAACGCCTGGCTGTTCAGTCCGGAGCACCCGCGCGGATTTGTGGATGCACAGCTGGAGGAAAAGGGCTGCGCGCTGACGCTGCACTGCCTGGACCGTGGCGACAAGCGGCACGGGGAGAAGCACGCGCTGGATTGGCGGAGTGCGTGAGTTGATGGAGGCGAAGTGTTTGCCCAAGTTCCCGGAGGCGAAGTACAACTTCGCGTGCAAGTGCGTTCCCAACTACAACTTGGGAACGAGTCGTCATGAACCCTTGGTTCACCCTGAAAGCACGAGAACGGGGCCTCATCTCCGACCGGAAAGTACGCCATTTTCGGTCCCCCATTGAGGGGGGTAGTCCCGCCGCGGGCGGGGCGGGGGGTGTATGGCGTTGTGCAAAGACTCGCGGGCATACACCCCCCGGCCCTTCGGGCCACCCCCCTCCCAGGGGGGACCAAGAGCATCCGCGCCCAGGGAATCTTCGGAGCAGGGAAACGCGGAAGTCTCGTGATTATGGCACGGTGAGCGTAACCTCTTTCACCTTGCCTGCCTCCACGGTGATTGGCTGGGTTCCCTTCTTTGCGCCGTCGTCGACTACGCACACGTCGTACTGTCCCGCGAGCAGTTGGAATTTGGCGGGGATGTCCACGAGCGCGGCGACGAGCCTGCCGCCCGCATCCACCTCGACGTAGGGCATCTTGCCGCCCGGTCCATAGGGACCGCCCATCACGCGGACCGACAGTGTGCCCATGGGAAGTTCGACAGACTTGACGGCGGTCTCCCCGGCGGTCACCGCGACGTCGCCGCCCTCAAAAGGCTGGCTGGAATTGACGACCACGCGGACCGTATAGATCCCCTCGGGCACCTGAAAGCGGGCTGGGGACTGTGACGCGGCACCCAGCAGTCTGCCGCCCGCGCGGAGTTCAATGTTGGGGCAGGGCGACACCGGCTGGCCGCCGGATGAGAGGTTGATTTCCGCCGTGCCGGTGCCCGCGCGCAGTGTCAGCTCTTTTGTTTCCCCCGTCTTGAGGGCGATCTCCCTCGGCGCGGTCGCCTCTCCCGTGCCCACCTTGGCGGACACGGCACAGGTGCCCGCCTCGGCTTCAAACACGGCGGGGTTTTCGGTTCGGATTTCCAGTGCCTCACCTGACGCACCCGCGCGGCTGAGTGAAACGGCGGGATTGACGGCCATGGCGTCCTTTCCCTCCAGCACCGTGACCCGCAACCTGGCCTTGCCGGTGGCCACGGCCCCCGCAGGCGCGGCGGGTTTTGGCGTTGCGGGTTTTGGCACGGCGACGACAGGGGCCGGTTTGGCCGCCTGCTGCCCGTCTATGCGGAAATACATCATCGGCCGCGGCGAGACACAGCGCCCGACGAAGCACAGGTGGGTGAATCCAAACTTCTTGATGGTGCTGAGCGCGAATTCGGCATCCTTTTGGCGGTCTTCAAAGTCCATCATCCACAGTTCGCCGTCCACCACCTTCCACCGGCCCTGGATGCACCTGGCCTCGGCGGTGGCGGGATTGAAACGGATGGCGTCCTCTCCGTCCCATGGGCCCGCGGGCGCACCGCCATTCCCAAGGAAGAACTCCAGGGACGGGTTGGGCTTGCCCACATGGCCCATGCAGTTCATGCCGTAATGGTTTATGACGGCCACGGCCTTGCGCGCGCTGTCCTCGCTGGGGCCAAAGTCGTGCAGCACCTTGTCCCCGTCGGCGACGACCTTCCAGGCACCGTCCATCTGCCGCGCCTGCGCGGCGGCGGTGTCAAAGTAAACGAGCCCCTCATTCACGGGCTGCTCGAAAGCGGCTGCTGCGGCCAGCATGGTTAACACCAGAACGCTTGTCCTGCACCGATGGTCTGACATGTCCATTCGTCCCCCGGCCCGACGGGGCCTTGTTGGTATGCCAGTAATGCCCGTGCCACAGGCGGTCTTGGACCGCTGTGAGGATTGTAGGAGGCACTCCGGAGATCTGTCAAGGAGAAACTATGGATTGGCACAATTCTCGCTCACTACTCCCCGTTGGTTCCTGCTACTGTAGTGAGTCATCCCGATGGCATCTTATTCTGGCGCGAGAACGCCGCGAAAAGCAGGTACAGACACGCCTTTCAAACTGCCGAAAGGCGAGTCAGTCCCCGTTTTTCGCTTGGCTTTCTTTGCTTGTTCAAGTGACGTCAATTGTGGCTCGGCACACTGCCATGGCCGGCGTTTCCAACTCTGTGCGGAGGTCGTCTGCGGTGAAAACAAGAAGTGTTCTTTGGGGCATGATGCTGCTGTGGACAGCAGTATGCGCGGCACAGGACCTGACGGTTGCCAACGGGGGCTTTGAGAACTTGGACGGAACAGGGCAGCCCGCGGGGTGGGGGTTTGGGTGTTCGGACAAGTGCCATGGGGTCATGCGCGTGGACAACGCCTGCAAGGCGGGCGGCGAACGGTCGGTTTGCCTGTCCAGTGACACGGAGTATGCACCGCATGTCTATTGCGGGCTGGCGCGGCAGGTGGGACCGCTGACGCCGGGTGTCCGCTACCGGTTCAGCCTGAAGGCCAAGGGCGAGGAAGTGGGGTCGTGCTGGTTTGGCGGGGGGCCGGGGTGGAACGCGCGCCTTTTTCTGCCTTCGGAATCGTTTGACTGGGAAGCGTTTCACGTGGATTGGACCTGTCCGGAGGGCGTGACGTCCTTCGAGTTCCGCATCAACGTGGATTCGGTGACCGATGCGCTGTGGATTGATGATGTGCAGGTGACCGTTGCACCGCCGGAGCTGCCGGAAGTTCCGGACGCCGAACTGGCGGATAAGACACTGGCGGCAATTGCGGAACAGGAGGCGCGCCTCGCCCACCTCGAGGCATTGCTGGCCCAAGCGCAACAGGACGACGTGCCGGTCGCCTATCCACGGGCCGATTTGGCCACGGCGCGCATGTTTGTCCAGTACTGCCGCGATGATGTGGCGAACGGGCGCATCCCCCGCGCGGCGGAGGTGGCGCGGGAGGTTGGCGAACTGCTGGACCGCGCCGGGCAGGAAATGCGCCGGGGTATTGACGTGCCCCTGCTCAAGAGCGACAGCCCGGTTGAGATTCGTGACGGCAGCCTGTGGGGCACCTGCACGCTGGGCGGCAGGGAGGTGCGGCAACCGGTGTTTCTGACCGGCTATGGCCATTTCCAGACGGTGGTGGAGGATTTGCCGCTGCTGGCGCGCATGGGCATCAACGTCATCCAGATCGAGATTGGCCCGAGCAGCATTGTGTTTGAGGACGGCGCGCGGACCGATGAGATCATGCGCAGGGTACTGCCCGCGCTGGACCGGGCGCGGGACAACGGCGCGCGGGTGTGCCTGCTGCTTTCACCGCACTATTTCCCCCAGTGGGCTTACGAGAAATGGCCCGAGCTGGATGTCAACAAAGGGGGATTTCTCAAGGTGGCGGTGGACGCGCCGCAGGCGAGGGACATCTACCGAAAACAGATCGAGACGCTGATTCCGGCCATCAAGGACCATCCGGCGCTCCAGTCCATTTGCCTGAGCAACGAGCCGGTGTCTTTCAATTCCGAGCGGGACCCTTTCCGGAAACCGCTGTGGCGCGCCTTCGTCGAGCGCAAACACAAGACCATTGCGGCGCTGAATGCGGCCTACGGCTCGCAGTATGGCTCGTTCGATGAGGTGCCGCATCCCGAGATGCGGCTGAGTGAAAAGCCGGCGGCGTTGTATGACGGGGTGCGGTTCAACCAGGAGCGCTTTGCCGAATGGCATGCGTGGATGACGGAGACCATTCACGGCATTGCGCCGGAACTGCCATGCCATGCCAAGGTCATGCTGCTGCCGACGGACCGGGGCACGGTGCTGTGGGGCACGGACCCGTGGGACTTTGCACGGCTAAGCCAGATGAACGGCAACGACTGCCCCTTCCTGCAGGCGCCGCAGAACAGCCGCTGGGCAAGCGAATGGTCCGGGCAGAACCTGTATTACGACCTGCAGCGTTCCATGAAGCGGGTGCCCATCTTCAACACGGAGAACCACCTCATTCGCGACCGGGACACGGCGCATATTGCGGGCAGCCACATTTATAGCGCCGTATGGCAGGGTGCGGTGCACGGGCAGGGCGCGAGCACGGCGTGGGTGTGGGAGCGCTCCTACGACCGCAAGTCGGATTTTGAAGGGTCCATACTGCACCGTCCCTGCTGCGCGGCGGCCATGAACCGGTGCGCGCTGGACCTGATGCGCTGCGCGCGGGAGGTGGCGGCGCTGCAAAACGCGGTTCCGCGCGTGGCGATTCTCTATTCGCATGCGGCAACGGTGTGGGACCCGGCTTATGTGGGCATGCGGTCGCGGGTGTACAGCGCGCTCAATTTCTGCGGCATCCCCATCGGGTTCATCACGGACGAGCAAATTGAGGCGGGCCTGCTGGGCCAGTACCAGTGCGTACTGGTGACGGGTGCGGAGCACGCGTCGCGGGCGGCGATTGAGGGCATGCGCAGATTTGCGGCGGACGGCGGAACGGTGCTGGCCTATGGGCCGGTGAATCTGGTGCAGGATGAATACGGGCATGATGCGGCACCACCGCCCTTCGCGGCGGTGTTGGAGACGCGGAAGGAGAGCCAGACAGAGGCGCTGCGCGATGCGCTGATGGAGCAGTTGCAGACACGCGGGCTGGGGCCGGAGGTGGTTGTGAAGACGCCCGAAGGGCGGCTGCCATGGGGTTTGGAATGGCGCACGGCGACGCTGGATGGGCGGCGTGTCATCAACCTGGTCAATTACCGGAAAGCGGATGTGCAGGTGAACCTGCCGGAGGGAAAATGGACCGACCTTGCGGCATGCACGCCTCTGGCAAATCCGGTGACGCTGAAGGCGGATGTGCCGGTATTGGCAGTGGAAGGCACAGCAGGTTGAGAGAAACACAGGCAAGCAAAGCAAAAGGCATCAACCACGGAATACACGGATCTGCACGGAAGAAGGACAAAGAAAGAAAGAAAGAAAGAAAGAAAGACAAGCGACCGCAAAGATCGCAGAAGAACCCATAGAAATAGGGTCCGCCGTCAGGACGACCAGGTCATGTTCAGTGTGCCGTGGCTCGCCATGCAGTCGCCCAAGTACAGGTTGATAAAGGTCTGGTAGGGAATTCCATGCTCTGCGGACTGCGCTTTAATAAGATATGCGACCGCGTCGGGATCAAGACGGAGCGTCATCTGTTTCTTGAGCAGGGGCGCATAGGGATTCTTCCGCGATTTCATCGCCGAAGGGTCGTATTCCTGTTTCATGTCAGCGTCTCCAACAACAAGAACGCAGGTGCTTCATCTCCCCACGCTAATGAGGCTAATACGATAGCTGGATCTGGGCAAAGTATTCCGTCCCTATCCCCTGGCTCCGGGAATCTGTGCGCTAATGGCATCGTACGGTATGTAGCTAAAACTTTGAGGCGGCCTGTAGCCCACTCCCAAACTACTTAGAGGAATAGGCGGAACACAGCGGAAAGCATGATCTATAACAAGAGCATATCCAATCTTACATCCTTCGAAATACTCCCTGAACACCCGTCGTGTTATCCCTGACATCTTGCCATAGGTGTCCCATAAGCTAGATGGGGATCCGGACACAACGCTTGAGATACGACAAACGCCGACAACGGACTTTACAGGTGTTGTGGCATATAGCGCGAGATACTCAAATGGCCTTCTGATTGGGGTTCGACGGAGTTCGACCCTCTTCACGCCCGAGAGAATTGTCTCCGCGAATTCGGGGTATATGGCAATTAGGACTACTGGCAGATCAACCGATGAATCCATGCCGCTCCTTCCTCCCGAATTTTCATAACCGATTGTGGGGGATTCGTCATAATTCCAGCTCCTATGGCCTCTTTGGGCGGTACAACAGACCTGAAGATTCGGGACTGCCGAAAGAGGACTACCAACACGTCTTTTGTACATAATTGCTCAATATTTCTCATGGTATACACCGTTCGTCGGGCAACCAGTCTTGCTATCTCCGACGGACTGCGCGAACGGCACGCTGACTCTACCACGCCAACAGCAATCAGCCCCTGCCTGGATTGAGAGCGATAAAAGAGAAGGATGGATCCCTGTTTCAGCGACGAAATTAGAGAATGGCAGAGATAGGCTTTCCTGATCGCACTGCCGCAGGGATTCGTGTCGCGAAACAAAGGCACGTAGTCTGCCGTTTCCGGGAAAAGGCGATCTGCGTATT
>CALDSM010000850.1 GCA_937923585.1 uncultured bacterium | reverse complement strand
GAGGAGTTCAAGGGCACGGGCAACATGGAGCTGCACCTGGACCGCCGCCTCATGGAGAAGCGAATCTTCCCCGCGATCGACGTGATCAAGTCGCGCACCCGCAAGGAGGAACTGCTGCTGTCCAAGGAGGACCTGGAGCGCGTCTGGCTGCTGCTGCGCGTGCGCGGCCCGCTCGACCCCGCCGAAGCCGCCGAACTGCTCATCGGCAAGCTCAAGAAGACCAAGAGCAACGACGACTTCCTCGGCGGCATGCAGAAGATGTGAAGCGCGAAAGCCGCATCTCCCCCCGACAACAGCACATCCCCCGGACGCAAACGTACGGGGGATGTCTTCGTTTGGCGCCTGCTCCGTAAAGACAGGCAAGCGGGCCTCTATGCAGGCAAACACGCCCTCCCCTGTGTGCGGACAGGCAAGCGGGCCTCTGTGCAGGCAAGCACGCCCTCCCCTGTGTGAAGACAGGCAAACGGGCTTCTGCGCAGACAAACACGCCCTCCCCTGTGTGCGGACAGGCACATGGGTTTGCCCATGTGCCCGGTTCGGATACCCCAACGGGGTTATGCAGCAAAGCCCAGGGTTGGCCGAAGTCACGCGGAGCGTTACGGAGGCCTACCCTGGGTAATGGGTGCGCCCCCTCCCATCTTTACGCTGAAAGCGTTATGCTTTGTCTCCCGAACCGCCCCGCGCTGGGTGGCCCGACCAACCCATATGGTCCTTATGAATTGGGCTCACCTCTCCCGACCGGACGCCAAACCCCTCGAAGTGACGCGGGGCTGCACACTATAATCGTGTTTGTACGGCCAGCACGCGCGGCGTGCGGATGATCGGAAATCCACGAACGGAGACGCTTCAATTTGTTCAGGTGGGCTGTGAAACTTTTCGGGACTTTCGCGCTGCTGGCGCTGGGCGTTGCCGCAGGCT
Organism: uncultured bacterium; assembly: GCA_937923585.1. Classification (GTDB taxonomy): domain Bacteria; phylum Hydrogenedentota; class Hydrogenedentia; order Hydrogenedentales; family CAITNO01; genus CAITNO01. The sequence continues at coordinate 4,413 of CALDSM010000850.1, read as the reverse complement.
GGGGTGCCCTGGAAGCGGGAGGGCGCGCCCTCACGCGGAACCAGGAAAAGGCCATGCTGGTCTCGCCGCACCTGAACTGGAACCAATGGCACCAGTACGACCCCGAACTGATGTGGACGCTCAAGCCGGACATCCAGAACGGCGAGCAGCACATGGACATCAACGGCAGGCGCGTTTCGTGGCTGATCAACACCAACGCGGACATGCTGCGCCAGGCACCGGTGGGACCGAAGACGGACCGCAAGCGCATTCTATGCATCGGCGATTCGCGAACCTTCGGCGTGGGCGTGGGCGACGCGGAAACCTGGCCGGCGCAACTGCAACAGGCGCTCGACGTGCAACGGCCGGGTCGCTTCGAGGTCATCAACGCCGGTGTCACGGGCTACACCGCGCGGCAGGGGCTGCGTTATCTGGAACTGAAATCGGGCGAACTCAAGCCCGACATGGTCATCGTCAATTTCGCGTTCAATGAGGGCGCGGAGATTCCGCCGCCGGGCATCGGCGACTGGGAATGGGAAAACTGCGCCGCCATGCCCGGCGCATGGGCGCTGCTGAAGAAGGCCGCCTACGGCCTCGGTCTGGAACGCCCCTCGCCCTCGGCCCATCACACCACCCGGCTCAGCCCGGGCCAGACGCTCGACACGCTCATCACCATCAGCCAGTACTGCCAGAAGCAGGGCATCGCGCCCGTGCTGCTGTTCTGGCCGTCGCTGCCCGAACTGGTGGACGAGAAGTTCCTCCAGCCAAACATGTCCGGACTGCCCATCGAGGCGGCGCGGCTCGGTGCGGCCTCCCTCATTGACGTGTCGCCCCCGCTGAGGGAGCAGATGACCTCCATCTTCCTCGACCCGATCCATTTGAACGCGGCGGGAAACAGGCTGGTGGCGGAGCGCGTCGCCGCCGCGCTGATCGAGATGGGCGCGCCAGACGCGTTCACCGGCAATGCCGGCAGCGTGAAAACGGCCCAGCCGCAATTCAATCCCCCCGCCGACCACGCGGGGAGGCTGGAACGGCTCATCGAGTGGATCAAGTCGGACCAGGGCTGTTTCATGCCCTATGCGTACATGCACGAAATTCTTGGCAAACTGAATGACCCGGCCTATTCCGTGCAGGCGTGGCAAAGAATCACCGAAACCCGTCCCGAAGCCTATCGCGGCTGGATGGGCCTGGCCGAGAGCCTGCAACAACTCCGCCGCGACGACGACGCCCTGAACGCCTACCGCCGCGCGCTAACGCTGGCCACCGACGACCCCATGCTCTGCCGCGACGCGGGCAAGCTCATGACGCGCATGACCCCGGCCGAAGCCATACCGGTGCTCAACAAGGCGCTGACGCTAAAACCGGACATCAACGAAGTGAGGCCGTTACTGGTACGGTTGCTGATCGACGCCGGACAACGTGACGCGGCACTGAAGATAGCCGAGGAATGCCGGCAGCGGAATGAGGCACTGCCAGAAACGCTGCAAAAAGAACTGACCCGATAATGAATTCCAGGGAACGCGTTTTCACAACACTCCGGCATCAGGAACCGGACATGGTTCCGTTCAACATGCGGGTGTGCGGTGAAATTCTGGAGCAGTTGCGCACCATCACCGGCGACCCGGAGGTGGACTGGCACACGCATTTCGGCCATGACATTCGTCCGGAAGACGGGTTTGAACTGCCCCCCTGTCCCGAAGGCATCGCGCTGTGGGAATGGACGCCCATCCCCGCGGCAGCGGAGCAGGCCCGCGCGGCCGACAAAATCAGCCGGCACAAAGTATCGGGCCAAGTGGTGTGCAGCGGCTACCAGATGGGCATTTTCGAGCACGCCAAGGAATGGTTCGGTGATGTGGACACGCTCCTGATGCCCTACACCGAACCGGAACGGTTCGAGTGGATGCTGGACCGCATCCTGCAGTGGAAGATGGCCGTGTACGGCCTCTGGGTGCAACTGGGCGTGGACGTGGTGTGGATTGGCGACGACCTGGGCACCCAGCGGTCCCTGGTCATGAGCCCCGACGACTATCATCACTGGTACAAGCCGCGCCATCGGGAATTGATCAGGCACCTAAAGTCACTCAATCCGCAGGTCTATGTCGCCTTCCATTCCTGCGGCCACATCGCCCCCCTCATCCCCGATCTGATTGAACTGGGCGTGGACATCCTCGAAGCGGTGCAGGCCGAGACGATGGATATCGCCCAACTCAAGCGTGAATTTGGGAAAGACATCACTTTCTGGGGCGGCGTCGGCGCGCAAAGCGTGCTCGCGCGGAAAGACCGGGGCGAAGTGATCGCGGGCGTGCGGGAAACGCTGGAAATCATGAAGCCCGGAGGCGGATACATCGCGTCCCCCTGCCACACGCTGACCGAAGAAGTCTCCTGGGAGAACATACTGGCCTACCATGAGGCCATCCAGCGGTACCGGCACTACGACAGGACTGCATAGGCCTAAATGACAGTTGACAATTGACGGAGCACAGGCCGGGTGTTCCGTACCGCGGGCGTCCCCCTGCCCCCGTACCGCGGGCGTCCCGCCTGCCACGCTCTTTGTTCGCTCTTTGATCTCGAAATGCCCGTCGGAAGCCAACACCAAGACAGGCGGGACGCCTGCGATACAGAGGGGGGCTTGCACACGAGGGCCGGCACCAGAGAAGAACCACCATTCACCGGAAGAGACGTTGTACCTGAAGCAGATCCAAGTCGCGCCCATGACCACGATGCTTGTCAAGGGGAAAGATCAAGATTCCGGGCGTTCGCGTGCCTTATAATTGTTCACGCCAATTCCGCTGTCCACCGGCCCATTCGGATATGCAACCCATGCCCAAAGACCTGTCCCGCAGACAAGCCCTGAAACTCTCCGCCGCTTCGCTGGCGGCGCTGAGCCCGGTTAAATCTCACGCGTCCGCCGAGGAGACGAGTCTTGCCGCGGACAAAGGTGCATCCCCCGCTGACGGGCACATCGAAACCGGCCGTTTGCATCACACCATCAACGGACTGCTTGAATCTTCGGGCCTGCCCGGCCTGTCCATTGCAGTCATTGAGAACGGGCGGGTCGCCGCCGTTCAGGGGTTCGGTTACGCCAACAAGAGGACAAAGCAGCCCGTCACCGACAGCACCGTTTTCCAGGCGGCCTCGCTTACCAAGCCCACCTTTGCCTACGTGGTGCTGCGGCTGTGCGAGGAGGGACGGCTCAACCTGGACGCGCCCCTGACGCAGCGCTACCTTCCGGAACTGACGCCTTCCACGAGTCCGGGCGCGGATCGGATTACGGCGCGCACGGTGCTGGCGCACATGAGCGGACTGCCCATAACGCATTTCCCGAAATGGCCCGAGCAGATGGATTTCGCGCCCGGCGAGTGCTTCGGCTATTCCGGCGCGGCCTACATCTACCTGCAACGGGTGGTGGAGCAGGTGCTCGGCCTGCCGCTGCTGGAGGTGATGAACAAGTATGTGACCCTGCCCCTGGGCCTGACGGACAGCAGTTACGTCTGGCGGCCGGAGTATGAAACCGGCGCTGCCGTCGCCTATGACTTCGACAACACCCCCATCCGCGAAGCGGAGCGCAGCCGCCCGGAACAGGCCAACGCCGCCGGGTCCCTGCACACCACACCCGGGGATTACGCGAAGTTCCTCGTGGAACTGCTTTTCCGAAAAGACGGGGCGCTGCCGCTCGACTACACGCTCAAGCGGATGATGCTAAGCCCGCAGGTGCGGCTGACGAACCGGCTCGCGTGGGGGTTGGGCTGGGGTTTGCGTCTGTCGGAGGACGGTGACCGGTTCTGGCACTGGGGCGACAGCCGCGGCTACATGAGCTATGCCGTGGGCTCATTGGACCGGCGAAAAGGCGTCGTGATTCTCACCAACGGGCGAAACGGTCTCCGCGTGGCGGAGCAGGTCGCGGCAAAAGTCATGGGCGACGCGGAATCCGACACGTTTGCGTGGATATACAACGGGTTCTATGCCCGGAACGAGGCGCCCATTCCACCGCTGCCCACGGACGGCGGGATGCCCCCTCCCATGCCGCCCGATGCGGGGGGACGAAGAACTTTCAGGAAGCCGCCGAAAAGGCGGTGAAACTGGCAACGGCGCTCCAAATTCCCTATAGTGTGCGTTCTGCCGGTGCCGCAGCGCCCCAAACCATCGGGTCGGCAGGCAGAATCGCCTCAAGGAACCCTTCGGGCGCATAACGATATTAATAGCCACGTCTGAACACGGGGGCACCCCGAAAGAAGCAATCATGATCTGTTCCCCGCCGCAAACGACCGGACATACCGCCCCATGACCGCAAACGCGACCCCGAATATCCGGTTGCGCGGCCTGGCCGTGCTGCTGGTATCCATGTCCGGCATCGCGTTTGAGGTGATGCTCACGCGGTATTTTGCCATTGCGAGCTTCTCCGAGTTCGGCTACTGGGTCATTTCCATGGCCATG
>CALDSM010000849.1 GCA_937923585.1 uncultured bacterium | reverse complement strand
CGGAGTCGTAGGCCTTGTCCCATGCCTGAAGAAGCCGGACGACGTTCTTCCTCGGTTCGAGCGTGCCGACGAACAAAAAGAACTGCTCTGGAAGTCCGTATTTCTCGCGAACCGCGCGCTGTTCTTCCGAAGACCGGGGATGGAACTCGGCGCCCACGCCCAGCGGGACCACGCGGATGCGCTGCTCGGGTATGAGCAGCAGCGCGCGGATGTCTTCCGCCGTGGCCTTCGAATCGGCCAGCACAAGGTCCGCCTTGCGGGCCGTCGGCCCGATGCACAGGCGGTAGTACAGCGTCTTGGACGCGGGAAACCATTCGGGACGGCGCATGAAACAAAGGTCATGGACTGTCTGAACCACAGGCCGTGGCGGAAAGAAGCAGCCGGTGGATGCGGGGTAGTGGAGGATGTCTATGGCTCTGGATTGCGCCACATACCGCACGGTGACATGGTCAAACACCGCGCGCGACAGCCGCCCGGAGGGATGCTCCAGGACCTCCACATTCCTCCGTGTCTCGGGGTGGGGGTGGCCCGACGGCCAAAGGAGGACCGTTTCCAAGTCCGGCGCGGCCTGGGGCAGTGCATTGCAAACCGCGTTGACATAGCGGCCGGCGCCGCTGCGGTTGCCGGACTGCAGGCCGTTGATGAGCACGCGCATCACGCCAGACTCCTGTAGACGGCCAGGATGCGGCTGGCCGTCTCGTCCCAGTTGAATCGCTTAGCCTGCTCCCGTGCTTTCTCCGCCATTGCCGAATGTCTTTCGGGACTTGCCAGGAGTTCCTCCATGATGCGGGAGAGTTCCTCGACCTCCTGCGGCGGAAAGTACCGGACGGCTTCGCCGCCCACTTCCGGCAGCGACGAGGTGTTGGAGGCGACGGCGGGACAGCCACAGGCCATGGCTTCGGCCAACGTCAGGCCAAAACCCTCGTAGTGCGAGGGCAGGACAAACAGGTCCGTCGCCGAATAGGCGGCGACGAGATCCCGGCGGCTTGGCAGATAGCCGGGCATGGAGACCCTTTGGGTGAGTCCCAATTGTTCAATCAGACTTGGAAGGTGCCCCATGTTCCAGCCCATGGCGCCGACCAGCAGCAGCCGATGGGGGTGATTCTTGGCGATGTGCGCAAACGCTTTGAGGAGTGTGTCGAGGTTCTTGCGCGGTTCCAGGGTGCCCACGAACAGGATGAAGGGATCGTCCCATCCCAAAACGGCCTGCATTAGGGCACGGGCCGCGGCGCGGTCCTGGGAAACAAACATGGGATCGGGCGCGCCATAGGCGACATGCACCTTCTCCGGTGCAACACCGCATAAACGGACAATGTCCCGGCGGCTATGCTCCGAACAGGTGACCACGGCGTCCGCTTCTCGGGCGAAGCGCGGCACTTCGCGCGAGAAGGGTCCGACAATCTTGGGGCTTGCCCAGTGGGGCTCGATGAGAAACGCCAAGTCGTAAATGGTCAAGACGCGCCGCGCCTTGGCGGTGGGCGGCAGGAAGAAATTGCCGGCGTGAAAGACATCCACTCCGCCCAGCAGGCTGTCCACGCGGGGACGGGAGACGCCGCGCCACAGCGCATATGCGGCCCGGGTGGGGACGGGGACATGGCGGAAAGACATGCCCGCAGGGACGGCCACCGGTGCGTGCAGGCCGGTGGCCCAGCCGCGCAGGCTGTCGGCGGGTGACAACTGCGGCAGGAGACGCTCCAGCGTGTGCAGGACATATTCGCCGACACCGGTGCGATGGGCAGTCAGGGGCGTTATGTCCACGCCAATCCGCATGAGGCTTTCCCTACCAGTTGTTTCCCATTGCGTACATCAGGGGAGTGCATGGAATTTTGTCCGACGGGTACTTGACGTACTCTACATGACCGTCCATGTGCAAGCAATTGGCACCGCCCGGCATGTGGTTAAACTGCACCTTGCCCAGCCTGCTCGGACCCTCGGTCATGTCCCACATGACGGGCAAAGCGGACTGTCCGCGTGTTGTCGCCCCGGCATTGTTGATGTCCGTAAGGAGAAAACGCTCCACCCCCTCCTTGAGCCGGTAAATGGTGTTTCCGCCCCCGTTCCCGCGAACCTGAAACACCTCCCACACCGGACGCCCGTCGGGCAGATAGGGATGGACCATTTCATGCAGGGCGCG
>CALDSM010000848.1 GCA_937923585.1 uncultured bacterium | reverse complement strand
GTTCGAGGGGTGGGACCCGGACGCGGACGGAATTCATGGCTTCTATCAGGATATTCTTGTCATCCTCATACTGGCGTCAAGCGCGGGGTATCCGGCGTTGGAGGAGAACTTTCCCGACTTTACAGATACCCCCACGCAAGGTCGGCCGCCCACCGTGGAGGTGACCATCGCCAAGACGGGTAATGGAACGGTGTCGCCCCCGCCGGGCGCCTATTTGCTTTCGGTGTGGCGGATCAGCGACTGGTTCACGCGCAACGAAGACGGGGATCTTATTGTCAGACCGGGCAGCACCGCACAGTTCAGCCGATTTTCATTGACTGTGCACGCATCCGAAACGGAAGACTCGGCATTTCGCTTCTGGAGCTGTGACACGGAGTCCGGCCTGAGTGTCACACAGATTAATTCTGATGTCTGTCAGGGGTTGGGCGCGCCAGACCCGTTCTCGATGGCCCTGAGAGAGTACAACGGAAATCACCACATTCACGCGATCTTCAACAACTGAACGCATGGTTTTCCTCTTTGCTGGCCGGACGGGATAGTTAGGAAACCAGGCGGACTAGAACATGGACACGCCGCACCCTCGAGGTGATGTAACCCTCAGCGGAAAGGGGAAGAAAGAACATGGAAGCGACCAAAAGCAAGGTGGCGGGCTCAAATGTTATTATTATATTGGTGCTTGCAAGCGGTCTCGCCGTAGCACAGGGATCGGTACCGCCGCCGCATGCAGAGTACTTGAGCGGCGGCATCACCGTCAGCGGGCAGAAGATGTCAGAGTTGCACAGAGAACTCTGGGTGAACGATTGGACACAGGAGGAAACGGATGCCATAAACGACTACATGTGCAGGCACGTACGCATGAGGGAGTGGATCGAGAGCAAGAGCGAAGAGCGACCGTTCTGGCTGGGGACTATTTTCAACGGGGGCGCCCAGTGGCGGCGCTGCACCGACATGGCCGACAATGGTGTCTGGGAATGCAACAACCCGACCTATCCGTGCGACCATTATGAATGCAACGCTCCGGAGTCGTTTCCTTCGAACTCCTACTGTATAGAGGACCCCTGCTGCGTGTGCGATCCCCGCCTTCGAATTCCCTTTCCTGATGACGCCCACATTCCCTTTCTGGATTACGATGCTTTCACGGCACTCCACGCCTTCGATTTCAATTTCATGACTTTTGCCGAAGTTAGTCCGGGCCTTCTTGTGCGCAAGAAAGGCGTTCCATATTACGACCTTATAGGGGAACAGCTTTCATTTGCGAAGGACAACAACCAGAGGACCGCGGGCGTGCACCTTATCCAACTCATACCGCCGTGGATGGCGCACGAACTGACGACACCCGAAGCCATGGCCACCGGGCTGATCAATTTCATCGATAGAACCATACAGGACTACGGCGAGGACGAGATGACGCTTGACAACCCCGTCAGCCGCTGGACCATCGCGGGTGAGGCGGTCAGACTCTCAGCCCCGCCCGTCGTTTTGGCCGCTGCCGTTGATGTGCCAAGCGCGCAAGAACTAGAGCAGTGGACATTTGCGTATCAAGTCAATGCGGAAGGAAACTGCGCAGACGGCGACGGAGGAGACTTCTTGGGTTCAATCCCCGTGCCTGCCGTCGAAATAGCAGGAGAGTCGTTGGGGGGCGGCAGCATATTTGCTTTAGTTGACGATGAAATTGTGGAGGTCACTTCGCGAACTCAGAACACCCTGATGGTGAAGCGCAGTCGGGGTGGCACTGCCGGCGCGCATGCTCAGGGGAGCGTTATCTACACCATCAAGGACTTGATATGGACAAACAGGGACATGTCCGGTGTCGCCCCAAATGAGAGCAGTGAAATGCAGAAGGCATACTGGCCTTGGTACAGACTCACGGATTAGATCGGAAGAGCGTCGTGTAGGGAAAGAGTGTAGATCTCGGTGGTCG
>CALDSM010000847.1 GCA_937923585.1 uncultured bacterium | reverse complement strand
GGGACGGACACGTCGTCGGTGCTCCGGGCCATCGTGGACACGATGCGGCTGCCCGAGGGCGTGGACCGCGAATTCCTTTTCCGGGTGCTGCTGAGCCGTGAGAATGTGTGCTCGACGGCCATCGGCGGGGGCGTGGCCATTCCGCACCCGCGCAACCCCATTGTGCTGCACGTGACCCGTCCGTCGGCCACGCTGTGCTTCCTGGAGAAGCCCGTCGAATTCGGCGCGATGGACGGACGGCCGGTGCAGGCGCTGTTCACGCTGGTCAGCCCCACCGTGCGCCATCACCTTCAACTGCTGTCGCGCCTCAGCTTTGCGCTGCATGACGCGGGTTTCAAATCTGTGATTGCCAACCCGGGCACGCGCGAGGTCATCCTCGGCGAAGCCCGCCGGCTGGACCGGGTGCTCGATGAGCGGAACCGGTCCCTCGCCGTATAGGACGCCCCAGTCGAAATGCCGTTGATAGTTGCATCCGTGGCCGTGTTTCTGGCCGCCGCCCCGCTTGCGGCGCTGCCTGCGCAGCGGCCTGTCTGGTGTGTCCGCGCGGGCGCTCTGGGCGCCTGCCTGGGCGCGGCACTGGGCCTGCTGGCGGCGGTGCGGGGACTGTTCGGCGGCACGATTGAATCCATGCGCATTCCGTGGTCCATTCCGGGCGGCGAACTGCACCTGGGCATGGACCCGCTTTCGGCGTTCTTCCTGCTGCCCATCACGGGGCTGGGCCTGCTGGCCGCAATCTACGGCGCGGGATACCAGCGCGGCGGCGAGCCCAAGCGGCTGCGCATGGGCTGGTTCCACTACAACCTGCTGATGGCCAGCATGGTGACGGTGGTCACCTCGCGCAACGCAATTCTCTTCCTCATTGCCTGGGAAGTGATGGCGCTGTCCTCGTTCTTCCTGGTGACCCACGAGCATGACAAGCCCCAGGTGCGCGCGGCCGGCTGGATCTATCTCGTGGCGACCCACCTGGGAACCGCATTCCTGCTGGTGCTGTTCGTTATCCTCGGCGAGAAGGCGGGCTCCTACGAATTCTCCGCCTTTGCCAGGGCCGGCGGCGCGCTGTCGCCGGGGCTGGCCGTTGCGGCCTTTGTGTTCGCGCTGATCGGTTTCGGCACGAAGGCCGGGTTCCTTCCGCTGCATGTGTGGCTGCCCGAGGCGCACCCCGCCGCGCCGAGCCACGTTTCGGCGCTCATGTCGGGCGTGATGATCAAGACCGGCATCTACGGCCTGATCCGGCTGCTGGCCTGCCTGGGCGCGCCGCCCGCGTGGTGGGGCGTGTGCCTGCTGGCGGTGGGGCTGGCGTCGGGCATCATGGGCGTGCTGCTGGCGCTGGCGCAGCACGACATCAAGCGGCTGCTGGCCTACCACAGCGTGGAGAACATCGGCATCATCACGCTGGGCCTGGGTGTGGGCTATCTCGGCCTCAGCCGCGGCTCCGCCGCAATAGCCGCGCTGGGCTTTGCCGGGGCGCTGCTGCACGTGCTCAACCACGCGGTATTCAAGGGGCTGCTCTTTCTCGGGGCGGGCTCTGTATTGCACGGCACCGGAACGGGCGACATTGACCATCTGGGCGGACTGTACAAGCGCATGCCCTGGACCGGCGTCTGCTTTCTCGTCGGTGCCGCGGCCATCAGCGGATTGCCGCCGCTCAACGGCTTCGCGAGCGAATTTCTCATCTACTTCGGCGCGTTCAGCGGCGTGGTCTCCGCCTCCCCGTCCGCCGTGGTGTTCGGTTTGGCGGTCATTGCCGGATTGGCGCTGATTGGCGGGCTGGCGGCGGCATGCTTCGCGAAAGCCTTCGGCATCATCTTTCTGGGCGAGCCGCGCAGCGAACATGCGGCGCACGCGCACGAGGCCAACGGCCTGATGCGCGGACCCATGGCGGTGCTGGCCGCCTGCTGTGTGCTTGTCGGTTTTCTGGCGCCGCTGGCGGTGCGCGCCGTGATTCCCGCGGTAGGGGTGCTGATGCCCCAGTATGCCACCACGCTGGATGCCGACATCGCCCCGGCCCTGATTCCGCTGGGCTGGGTCAGTGCCGCATTTGCGGCGTTCGCCGCGCTCGTGGCCCTGCTCATCGCGCTGCGCTCGGGACTGCTGTCCGGCCGCACGGTCGGCGCGGCCGGCACCTGGGACTGCGGCTATGCGCGGCCCACGGCGCGCATGCAGTACACGGCGTCGTCCTTCGCGCAGCCGCTGGTGCGCGTGTTCTCCGGACTGGTGGGCACACGCAATCAGGAGAAACGGCCCGAAGGTGTCTTCCCCGCGGACGCGTCCTTTGCGTCCGACACCCCCGACCCGCTGCGCCGCCGCCTGTACGACCCGCTTTTCACGCACACGCTTGCGCTGCTCACGCACCTCCGCGGCGCGCAGCACGGCCGCGTGCAGTTGTATGTGCTCTACATCGCGCTCACGCTGATCGCCCTGCTGGTGTTCAGCCTTGGATAACCCGACCATGACGCTGTTTTCAGTCCTCAACTTCGTGCTCGCGCTGCTGGCCGCCCCGCTGCTGCTGGGGGTCATCAACCGAACCAAGGCATTTTTCGCGGGCCGCCGCGGACAGCCGCTGTTGCAGACCTATTCTGACCTGTGGAAGCTGCTGCACAAGGGCGCGGTCTACAGCCGCACCACGACCTGGGTGTTTCGCGCGGGGCCGATGGTGGGGCTGGCCTGCGTCGTGGTAACGGCCGCCATCGTGCCGTTCGGCGGCGCGCCGGGCCTGGTCGGCTTCCCCGGCGACCTGCTGCTGCTGGCCTACCTGCTGGGCCTGATGCGCTTCTTCACCGTGCTCGCCGCACTGGACACCGGTTCGGCCTTCGAGGGCATGGGCGCCAGCCGCGAGGTGCAGTTCTCCGCGCTGGCGGAGCCCGCGCTGCTGCTGGGGCTGGCCGCCGTGGCGCACACCACGGGCTCGTTCTCGCTTTCTGTCATGTTTCCGGCGCTGGACGCCGCCGACTGGGCGCAGGTCGGCCCCGCGCTGCTGCTGGTGGCGGCGGCGCTGTTTGTGGTGTTTCTGGCGGAGAACGCGCGCATTCCCGTGGACGATCCGAACACGCACCTCGAACTGACCATGATCCACGAGGTGATGGTGCTGGACCACGGCGGACCCGATTTGGCCTTCATCCTGTACGGCGCGGCGCTCAAGTTGTGGGTGCTCGGCGCGTTTCTCGCGGGCATTCTGCTGCCGGTGCGCACCGGTTTCGGCCTGCTCGACACCGTCATTGCGTGGCTGGCCATGATGGCGCTTGCCGTGGCGGTCGGCGTGGTCGAGTCCTCCATGGCCCGGCTGCGGCTGCTGCGCGTGCCGCGCCTGCTGGTCGGCGCGGTGCTGCTGTCCGGACTGGCCTTTGTGCTGCTGCTGAGGTGACCGAATGAAAACGTCCATTGACAGCATCATGCTCATACTCGTGGTGACCAACCTGCTGCTGCTGGGATTCAGCCAGTTGCGCTCGTCCGTGCGCGCCGTGGCAATCCAGGGCTTCGCCCTGGGACTGCTGCCGCTGATGGCGCGGCCGGGGGGGGTTGCGTTCTGGACCGCCTTCCTGGTGCTGATGACGATCGGCCTGAAGGGCGTGGTGTTCCCCCGGCTCATGATGACCGCGCTGCGGGACTCCGAGGTCAGCCGCGAGAAGCGGCCGCAGGTGGGGCACAGCATGTCCATGCTGGCAGGCTTTCTCGCGCTGGCCGGGGCGGCGTGGCTGTCGTCGCGGTTGCCGGTCTTTCCGGGCTCGCCGTCCACGCTGGCCGCGCCCGTGTCCTTCTTCATGATATTTGTGGGCCTGTTCATCATTGTGACCCGCAACCACGCGGTGAACCAGATCGTCGGCTACCTCGTGCTGGAAAACGGCATCTATGTGTTCGGCGTGGTGCTGCTGCACGAACTGCCGCTGCTGGTGGAACTGGGCGTGCTGCTCGACGCCTTCGCCGCGGTGTTCGTGATGGGCGTGGCCGTTTACCACATCAACAGCGAGTTTGACCACGTGGAAGTGGACCAACTGGACATGCTGAAAGGCTGAACCGTGACCCTTGTTTCCATAATGCTCTGGAGCGTGCTGCTGCTGCCTCTGGCGGGTGCGGCGCTCAGCATGGTCTGCACCTCGGCGCGGGCCGTGATGGCGGCCGTGCGCGCGGGCGTGCTCCTGACGGCGGCAGCGGCGGCGGGCTGCATTTGGGCGGCGCACGGTGTTCCGGCTGTGGAGACCGCCTGGGCGTGGCTGCGCCTGGACGCCCTGTCCTCGTATCACCTCGGTGTGATGATGCTCGTGTTCACGCTCTCCTCGCTGTATCTGCCGGGTTACTTCGATGCGGAGGCCAAATCAGGCCATTTCACCGCCGCCCAGGCGCGGCGCTTCGGCGCGCTGTGGTTTGGCGCGCTGGCCGCCATGGGGCTGGTGCTGCTGTCCAACAACATCGGCATCATGTGGGTCGGCATCGAGGCGACCACGTTGGTGACCGCCTTCCTCATCTGCATCCACCGATCGCCCGCCGCGCTGGAGGCGATGTGGAAGTACCTGATTATCTGCTCGGTCGGCGTGGCCTTTGCGTTCATGGGCACGCTGCTGGCGGGCGCGGCGGCGGAGCACCTGCACCTGGAGGGCGCACAGATGCTGCTCTGGAGCCGTCTGTGCGAGAATGCGGCGCGGCTCGATCCCGCGCTGATGAAGGTCGCGTTCCTGTTCCTGCTGGTGGGCTACGGCACGAAGGCGGGCCTGGCGCCCATGCACAGTTGGCTGCCGGACGCGCACAGCCAGGCGCCCGGGCCGGTGTCCGCGCTGTTCTCGGGGTTCATGCTCAACGCGTCGCTCTACTGCATCATGCGCTACCTGCCGCTGGTGGACGCCGCCACGGGGCACACCGGCTGGGGGCCAAGGCTGGTGCTCCTGCTCGGTCTCATCTCCATCGCCGTCGCGGCCGTCTTCATTCTTTTCCAAACCGACCTGAAACGCCTGCTTGCCTACAGCAGCGTGGAGCACATGGGCATTATCGCCGTCGGTCTCGGTCTCGGCGGGCCCGGGATTCTGGCGGCGCTGTTTCACACGCTGAACCATTCCCTGTGCAAGCCCATGGCCTTCTTTGCCGCCGGGCGCCTCGGCCAGCAGTACGGCACCCACGACACGGCCCGCCTTTCCGGCTGCCTGCGTGGTGCGCCCGTGTGGGGGCGCGCGCTGTTTGGCAGCCTGCTCGCCGTGATCGGCGTGGCGCCCTTTGCCGTGTTCATGAGCGAGTTCATGATCCTGCGCGCCGCGGCGCGCAGCGGGGCGTGGTGGACGCTGGGCATTTTCCTGGCGGGCGTGGGCGTCGTGTTCATCGGCGTGCTGCGGCAGGCCATCAGCATGGCCTGGGGTGAACCCGCCATCGAGCCGGAACAGGAACAGGTCCGGCCGACCGACCGAGTCATGATTATCGCCGCGCTGGGCACGCTGCTCGTGCTGGGTCTGTGGTTTCCCGAAACGTTGGCCGGGATGCTGGGCCGGGCCTCAAGCATCGTGGAGGGCAGGCCATGAGACGCTACAGGGACAGGCTGCTGTTCAACGGTGAGACTGAGCGGCTGGACAGAGTCTCCGTGCTGGACATGGCTGATTTCCGCGAGATCGTGCTCATGACCACCGGAGGCGGGGGCCGTCTACTCAGTCTTTTCGGTGCTCCGGCGGAAAGTGCCGAGACCGTGCGCCTGTACGCCGTGCTCAGCGCCGCCGATTCGGGCGGGTATGCGCTGATCGCCACGGACGTGGCGGACAAGTATCCCGCGCTTGCCCCCGAATGCGCGCAGGCCAGCGGTTTTGAGCGCGAGATCGCCGAACAGTGGGGCATCGTGCCCGAAGGGCACCCCTGGCTCAAGCCGGTACGCTATCACCGCTCGTACCGCGCCAAGGTGGACGCCTGGGAACGCACCGCCGCCGAACCCATTGAGCCCTGCGTGACCGATTACTTCCGCGTGGAAGGCGAGGAGGTCCACGAGGTGGCCGTGGGGCCGGTGCATGCCGGTATCATCGAGCCCGGCCATTTCCGGTTCCAGTGCCACGGCGAAAACGTGATGCACCTGGAGATTGCGCTCGGCTACCAGCACCGCGGCATCGAGCGCGCGCTGCCCGGAGGGCCGACGCCGCGGACCGTGCATTTCATGGAGACGCTCGCGGGCGACACGACTATTGGCCACACGCTGGCCTATTGCCAGGCGATGGAGTCTCTGGCGGGCTGCGGCGTGTCGGTGCGCGCGGAGGAAATGCGCGGGGTGGCGCTCGAACTGGAGCGGCTGGCCAACCACACGGGCGACCTGGGCGCGCTGGCGGGCGATGTGGGCTTTCTGCCGACGGCGTCCTTCTGCGGACGGCTGCGCGGCGACTGGCTGAACCTGACCGCGCTGGCCTGCGGCAGCCGCTTTGGACGCGGCTGGGTGCGGCCCGGCGGCACGGGCTTCGATTTGGACCCCGTGCGCTGCGAGGAGATGATCGAGCGGATCGAGAAGACCTTTCGCGACGTGAAGGGTGCGGTGGAACTGCTGTGGGACACGCCGTCGGTCATGGGCCGTTTTGAGGAGACCGGGGCGCTGACGCCGGAACTCTCCGAATGCCTCGGCCTGGTGGGTCCCGCGGCGCGGGCCTGCGGCGTCAAACGCGACGTGCGTTTTGAATACCCCTCCGGCATATTCCGCTTCTTCAACATGCCCGTGTCCACGTGGCACACGGGTGACGTGTTTGCCCGCGCCTACGTGCGCTGGGAGGAAATGAACCACTCGGTCGCATTCATCCGCGAACGCCTGTCGAGCCTCTCGGACGGTCCTGCGCGGCGCGAACTCGGCCCGCTGAAACCCAACGCTGTCACGGTCTCGCTGGTCGAGGGCTGGCGCGGCGAGATATGCCACACGGTGATTACCGACGGCGAGGGCCGCATCGCGGCGTACAAGGTGGTTGACCCGTCGTTCCACAACTGGATGGGCCTGGCGATGGCGCTGCGCAACCAGCAGATTTCCGACTTTCCGCTCTGCAACAAGAGTTTCAACCTGTCCTATTGCGGCCATGACCTTTAAGACACACATGCCACGTCATTGCGAGGAGGGCAAAGCCCGACGAAGCTATCCCTTGAAAGCAGAGCCAGGCACATGCGCCCGCCCCAGCGTGTCTGTGACCGTCCGTGTCCGTCTGTGTTTGTCCGTGCCGCCACCCAACGGGGATAGAACCAAGGAATCACGCGCGTGAAGACCTTCATAGAAAGACTGCGGCAGGGGCACAGAACCCACCCCTTCCCCAAGACCGCGCCGGTGCTGCCCGAGCGGTTTCGCGGCCGTCCCGTCGTGGCCGGGGGCGTGTGCCAGGCGGGCTGCAAGGCCTGTGTGGGCGCATGCCCGGCCGAAGCCATTCAGGTCAGGAACCGCCGCGTAACCATTGACATGGGCCGCTGTATCTTCTGCGCCGACTGCGTTGCGGTCTGCCCCAAAGGGCTGCTGAGCTTCTCGCAAGACCACCGGCTTGCCGCGCGCACGCGCGACGGCCTGCTGGTCTCCGCCAACAGCGAGGTGGAACTGTGCGCCGCGCTGGAGCGCGAGACGCAGCGCCTGTTCAGGCGCTCACTGCGCCTGCGCGAGGTGAGCGCAGGCGGCTGCAACGCCTGCGAGGCCGACACCAACGTGCTCAACACGCTCGTGTTCGACCTGGGCCGTTTCGGCATCCAGTTCGTCGCGTCGCCGCGCCATGCCGACGGCCTGCTCATCACCGGCCCGGTGACGGAGAACATGCGGCTCGCCGTGCAGAAGACGTATGACGCGGTCCCTTCACCCAAGATTGTCATCGCCGTCGGCGCGTGCGCGATCTCGGGCGGGATTTACCGGACAAATCCCGAGGCCGGGACGGGCGCCGATGCGCTGCTGCCGGTGGATTTGTATGTGCCGGGGTGTCCGCCGCATCCGTATACGATTCTGGACGGGCTGCTTCGCCTGCTCGCGCGAATGCCGAACGGAAAATAGCGAACAAAACCCTCGAGGTGGCGGCTTTCTTTTGACTGCGGGGGCCATGCCACCGCTTTCACTTCGCCGACGTCACATCCAGACCGCGGAAGCATGGCTTCCGCCAGGAAAAGCGGTGGCATGGCCCCCGCAGTTAAAAAGAAGACGCGTCCTTTCCCGAAATGAAAGCCACGCCGACCGTGGGTTCGGCCGGCGTGGGAGGTGGTTGAAATCGGTGCGTTCCGTTTCGTTTCACTCCGCTTCACGCACCCTGCGCGATTACTTCTTAATCACCCAGACCTCGTTCAGGTTGGATCGCTGGCGCCAGTTGAGGTGCTCCTCGTCGGGCATGTCAAAGGTCAGCGTGATCTTGCCGTTCTTGAGCGACTCGGGCGGCACGGGGAACTCTTTGAACTGGCCCAGTTCCCTGCTGTAGACCGTGGGCTGCACGCGCTCGCCGTTGATGCGCAGCAGCGCCTCGTTCATGCCGGTCAGGCGCACGATGTAGGTCCCCTTGGTGTCCAGGCCCTCGTAGACCATCGTCGGCCAGTCTATGTTGGTCATCCAGGAGAGCCGCCAGGTGCTCTTGAGACCCTTCCACGTGGCGTAGCCGGGCAGCGGGGTCTTGGTCATTTCAGGGTCTTCGTTGAGCCAGCCGCCGCGCAGCACGTGCGGGCTCTTGGCCACGTTGCCCACGTCGTCGTAGAACCCGCCGGGGCCGGGATCTTCCCAGGTCGCGATGGTCTTTAGCCGGGCAACCTTCTCCTGTTCCGTGGCCATGGCGGCAACGCGCGGGAACTCGTCCTCCAGCCACCAGCGGTTGTTGAGCGGGCGGTCCACCCAGTCGAGAATGGCGCCGCGCTCGGGGTTCTTGGCGTGGTATTTTTCAACGCTGGTCTGGTAGCCGATCAGTTTGAACAGATCGGCCGCGTCCTGCTCAATGACGGCGCGCAGCGCGGGCTCCGTCGGGTCGGTTTCCACGCGCCGGTAGACTTCCATGGCCTGCGTCATCGCCGCGTCTGCGCCGATCCGGTCCGCCGTGTTCAGCACCGCATTGACCTCCCGCTCCAACTTGGTTTCGCGCAGCAGGCGGCGCTGGGTGTAGGCGTCGTATTCGGCGCGGAACCGGTACATGCGCCAGCGCCAGTTGTTGCGCAGTTCAGGTGCCTGCGCGTCGAGCCCAGTCCAAAGATCGTAATTCCCCTCGACCCCGCCGTTCTGCGCCAGCGGTCCGTTGAGGTTGGTCTCAAATGCGAGCAGGCCGTCCGCCGCGCGGTCGGCAAGGTCGGGACGGAAGAACCAGCGCGCATACTCCACCAGCACGTCGCGCACGTCCTGTTTCGGGTCCCAGCCCATCGCGCTCCAGATCGTCTTGTTCACGTCGTCGTGGATGCCGTCGGAGTAGGTGAGGAACCCGTCGCTCTGCGGCGCGAAGAAGTTGTGCAGGTACGCATGCATCTGCGGGCGCGGGTTGACCGGTTCGCGGCCCAGCGTGAGCGCCCAGGCCGGGTCCATCCAGGGGACGGGGAACTGGCAGATGATATTGTGCGTCACGTCGGGATAGAGGCGCAGCTTGTACTGCTTTGGCAGCCGCTGGCGCGTCTCGATGGCGGGCGGGCTCTGCGGCCCCCAGACCGCGCCGGTCATCCACTTGGGCTGGTTCTTGTCCACGTATTCGTAGAAGCCGTCCACGGCGGCCTTGTCGAAGCCCTGCAGGGAAATCCAGATGCCCGCATGCGGCTTGTGTTTGGCCAGGCGCTTGGACACATCTTCCAGGAACGGCATGACCAGTTCGGGCGGGTTGTCGCCGGGGTCGCCGCCGGGAAAGAACACGCCGTCCAGGCGGACGAAGTTCCTGAAATAGTCCTCCCACTGGTCCAGTGCGGCGTCCCGTTTGGCGGTGTCCTTCAAGTCGAAATCAGCCGGCGCCCAAATCCAGAATTCGATGCCGTAGTCGTCGCAGATCTTGCTGATGGCCAGGTCCATGTCCCTTCGGGGGATGGGCATGACCGGGCTGGTGTCGTCCTGGAAGGGAATGGTTTCGATGGCATTATTGCCGAAGATCACCAGGTCGCGGATGTACTGCTCGAACTGCGCGACATTCCACGCGTCCCAACTGTTCGCCGTGGTGCGGTATCCCAACTGGTGGCCCCGCAGCGGCTCCGCCGGACTGGTCACAATGGCCAGGTCGGAGGCGACCTTCGCCTTGCCCGTGCCCCAGTCCATCTGCCGCAGCAGCCAGCCCACGCCGAACAGCGCGCCCCGGGCGTCCGCGCCCTGGATGCGCACCACGGACCGTGCCGCGTCGCTGTTGTCCACGGAGACGCGGAATCCTTCCGGCTTCAGGGCCGTGTCTTTCGGATCGCCCTTGCCGGAAATCTCGATGACCGCGCCCGACTTGGGTGCCTTGGTCACCACCGGCCAAACCAGCCCGGTGCGCCGGGTGACCTCCTCGGTCAACACTCGCGCCGCGGTCTTTTCGGCGTTGGGCAGTTTGCCTGATCGGACCACCACGGTGGCGTTGGCCAGATCAACCGGGGCCGCCGCATGCGCGGTCGAAAACAGGGACAACAGCGCGCAGGCGGAGACGGTCAAAACAGCGGAAACAGCGGTCTTCTTCATAACGAAACCTCCAGAAGGCGTCACTGTAGCCTGTAACGCCTTTCCGATACAACCCCCTCCGGACGGTTTCAAAGATGCTTGCGATTTCGCGGCGACTGTGACAGACTGTTGGGGTCGGCTGGACAAGGATGGACACTTTGCTGTCCGCAACGATCAAGGGGACACGTCATGAAGCACGGTTCAATCAGGCTTGTCGCGGCAACGGTCCTGCTGTTTTCGGCACTGCTGCTGGGCGGGTGCGCAAAGAGCATCGCCGTCTCACCGCAGCAGATCACGCTGAGCGCCGCACAGCCTTCGGCGCAGGTGACGGTGACGATGAAATGGCCCCACACGGCCTATTGGAACCTGTACAACAGTGATCCCGACGGACTGTTGGTGTCCCCGGTTCATTCCCAGGACAAGGTCACGCAGGTTACCGTGACAGCATCGGATCTCTCCTCCGCGCGAAACGAGAAGATCACCTTCTATGTGGCGGATGCGGACGGGCCGGAAGCCCTGTTGGAGGTCCACGTGCAGTAGGTGCCGCCCGCGTCGGGTCCTCGACTTCGGGTTTGGCGATGCGGTAACCTTCCGTCATGAAGAAAAGGAGATTGCACATGGGCAAACTGAGCAGACGCGCCTTCCTCGGCGCGGCAACGGCGTTCACCATTGTCCCCCGCCACGTGCTGGGCGGCACGGCCTTTGCCGCGCCCAGTGACAGGCTGAACATTGCCGGCATCGGCGTGGGCGGCATGGGCGCGCACAACCTCAAGGCCATGGCCAAAGAGAATATCGTGGCCCTGTGCGACGTGGACCACGACTACGCCGCCAAGACCTTCGCCGAATATCCAAACGCGAAGCTGTACAAAGACTACCGCGAGATGCTGGAGAAGCAGAAGGACATTGACGCGGTGCTCATCGCCACGCCGGACCACACGCACGCGGTGATCTCGATGGCGGCGATGCGCGCGGGCAAACATGTCTACTGCCAGAAACCGCTGACGCACACGGTGTATGAGTCCCGAAAACTAACCGAGGCCGCCCGCGAAGAGAAGGTCTGCACGCAGATGGGCATCCAGGGCCACTCGATGGACGACGGGCGCAAGGTTTGCGAGTGGGTCGCCGCCGGGGTCATCGGGAAGATCCGCACGGTCCACGCGTGGTGCGACCTGAGTTACTATCCCTGGGGCCACGCCTACTGGAGTTCCAAGCTGGGCGTGAAGCCGACCGAAACGCCGCCGGTGCCGGAGAAGCTGGACTGGAACCTGTGGCTCGGTCCCGCACCGGATCGGCCCTATCATCCCACATACCATCCGCTGACCTGGCGTGCCTGGTGGGATTTCGGCTGCGGCATGATGGGCGACCGCGGCGCGCACACGATTGACCCGGTGTACTGGGCGCTCAAGCTCACCGCGCCTGAAACCATCGAGGCGAGCAACACCGATCTGAACCCCGACACCTATCCGCTCGCGTCCATCGTCCGCTACGGATTCCCCGCCCGCGGCGACATGCCGCCGGTCGAGCTGATCTGGTACGACGGACTCCGGGTTCCGGG
Source organism: uncultured bacterium (assembly GCA_937923585.1). Classification (GTDB taxonomy): domain Bacteria; phylum Hydrogenedentota; class Hydrogenedentia; order Hydrogenedentales; family CAITNO01; genus CAITNO01. The sequence goes on along the minus strand of CALDSM010000847.1, from coordinate 464 downwards.
CATCGAGGGCATTGACAATCCGCGCATGCTGGGCGACGCCGAGGGCGGCTTCGTCATGGTCGGCGAGGACGGTTTCATCACCGGCGGCGTCTACGGCAACAGTGCCATGCTGCTGCCCAGGGAGAAATTCAAAGAGGAACCGAAGGTGGCCGAACTCTATCCGCGCATCCAGGGCTCCCACGAGGAGGAATGGATCGCCGCCTGCAAGGAGGGCCGTCCGGCGGATGCCGGTTTCGACTACTCGGGCCCGCTGACGGAAACCGCGCTGCTGGGCAACATCGGCAAGCGCCTGCCCGGCATACGGCTGCGATGGAATGCCGAGTCCCTGACCTTCACCGACAACGACAAGGCGACGGCGATGGTCAATCCGCCCTGCCGCGAGGGCTGGAAGCTGTAAGTCCGCGAAAAACAGGGACAGACACGCCTTTCAAACTACCGAAAGGCGAGTCAGTCCCCGTTTTTCG
>CALDSM010000846.1 GCA_937923585.1 uncultured bacterium | reverse complement strand
CGTGATAAGCTGGCGGGTGCGCTTTTCCCCACTTCCTGGTATGCGCCTCCGTTTGAACACCACGCGGACCTCACATGTTCCGATGGGAGCGGGTGGAAGGGCGCGCTCGGCGATGTAAGACACCTTCCCCGGCTCGTATCCCTTTAGCCATGAACCGGACCGCACAAACCACGGCGTGACGGCTACAAGGGTTGTGCCGTACCCGGAGCGCGTCTTTGTCAAAACAGGGACGCCGGGGTGGCCCGCTATCTTATGGTCATGTCCCATAACGAACAAGTGCCCTTGTCTGCCGCGTGCGAACCGCTCTAGCGCGTTCACGGTCGCCCCGGCCAGTTGCCCCGCGCCTATCCCGTGGTGCGCCCAAATGTCGTAGGACATGCGGGAACCGCCGCGCGGCGTGTTGACTCCGAGCGACAAAAACGCCTGCGCGCCCAGCCGGTCACCGCCCCCCAACATGTGAGACAGCAAAGACGCCACGGAGACGCCGTGCTTGTTGATGTAGGTATGGTTTCCCTCCAAGAGGCCCAGCCAGCGGCCCGCCGTGTGTTTCATGGCTTTGGCTAGGTCGGTTATCTCCCTGCCAATGACGGTATCCATCCATGCGCTGCTTGATGCGTGCATTACGGGGTCCATGCCCGCGCGCTCTGAGGCTGAAAACGTTTCAAGGTAGTCGCCCATGCCGATGAAGTACATGGACTCCCCGCGCGCCATGCGGTCTTTGAGTTCGGCCATGTACTCAAGAAACAGGGACCGCGCATGCATATCCGCGTTCCAATGAACGTCTCCGATGGGAATGATTGTAAACCCATCGTTTTTGTCCATCTCAACCTCGCAGTCGCGGACGGTGAAAAGGCCAGTCTCCTTCATGCTCTACCTCTCGCTTGTTTTTGGACGCCGTGGTGCGGGTCCGTCCCGCATTCCCCCGCGCGGTCTCTGCGGCTCCCTGTACACGGGAGCGCGGGGGTCTTGTGTGCGGTTCGCTCGCCTCTGGCGACTCCGCTTAGATGAACCACGGCGAAAGTCATTCTGAGCCTTTTCCGGTAAGGGCGCGGCGAAGGGCTTCTATCTTGGTCGGACCACGCCCCTTGAGCGTGACAACGGCAAACTCAACAGCCCACACAAGCGGGTTGGTGTCTGAGGTCTCGGATTCCCGGCACTGGCGGTCCCACAATGACAAAAACGACTCCCGCGCTGTCGGCAAAAAATCCTCCCACTGGAATGCCTCTTTCTCTCATGTTATCCACCTCGCTATTATGTACCCGAGAACAACAAGAAACGCGCATGCCGACACTAGCGCTAGCATACACCCATCGAGACGCATTTCGCGTTCAGGATACCCAAACGCGCTCCAGTACCTAGGCCCCTGAAAGGCGAGCCAACACCCAAAGACTATGCCTGCTGTGTAAAGCATCAACAGACAAAGCGGCGTGATTGTGATGGTCATTCCCCTCTCCCCTTCTGCTGCCCGCGCCAACGGATTGTGAACCAGAAGCGCAGCCAGCCCAGGCCGAGGAAGTCGCGGAAGGTCATGGCGCGGCCTCCATGTCTCCGAACAACTGGCCCTCTTCGTCTTCCGGTCTGGCGTCCGCCATGTTCTTGACTGCCTGCCTGTAATAAGACGGTTTCAGCTCAATGCCGATTGCCCGCCGCCCATTGATTACCGCGCCGTAGCACTCGGACCCCACGCCCATGAACGGGGTGAGCACCACTTCGCCGGGATTGCTCCAAAGCACGCAGGCGCGCTCTATGACGTCAAGCTGGAGTGGGTGGACGTGTTTTTCATCATTCGTGTCTTTGCTGGCCTTGTATGGTAACACGCGGTCAATGCGGATATCATCCCAGACAGAAGAGGCGTATTGCCTCCAAATCCAATGGGAGAATTTGTTCTCCAACTGCGAACCCTGCCAGCCCTTGTATTCCAGCGCGTCCGGCGGCATCATGCGCTCCCCGGCGTAGCGCAGAAGCCCGTGTTCATGTGTGACCGGGACGGGGTTTTCGCCCTTGCGGCGGAACATGAGAAGGTAGTCTGCATTGGCGATGGAGCACCGTGTGCTATCCTCGCAGATTGTCTTGTGGTGAAGCGATTTCATCATGGTGCGGTTGCGAACAAGAAGGGGTTCCTTCCAGATAACGCGCCGCCCGCCGTAGGCCCAGCCATGGGCCTCATGCAGTGCGATGATTTTGCCAGGTAGGTCATACATCGCATCGCACCCCGCATTGGATAGTGGAATGTCCATGCAGTGAACCGCCGAAATGCGCCCCGGGTTGGTAAGGCGCGCAATCTCGGAAACGCAGAAGCCGTAATGCTGGAAGAATTCATCTTTGTTCACCGCATTAGACATGTCGCGCGGGTCGCTGGAATACTGGTACAGCCCAGCGAACGGCGGGGAGTAGACAGAGAAGTCCACACAGCCCGCCGGGAGCGCGCGCATGGCCTCCACACAGTCCCCGTTATACAGTGCGTACTTTTCGGTAAGGGTTTGGTCTTTCACAGCCATGATGGAACCTCCTGGTTGTTGTGGTGTGTATTGTCGGTGGACTCATGCCGCGCGTTGTTCATTTCAGAGACCAGCATCTTGAACATGATGTTGGCTTGGTCTGCCTTCCGTTGCATGTTCTCAATGACCCGCTCTTCCCCGTCTGTTGCTATCACGTCAACCGTGACGGGGTTTTTCTGCCCGAACCGCCAGCAACGGCGGACGCTTTGGTAGTACTGCTCATACGAATGTGAAGCGAATGTAACAACGTGCGCGCAGTGCTGCCAGTTCAAACCCCACGCGCCAATTTTGGGCTTGATCACGAGTGCGCGAATGTTGCCCGCCGCGAAGTCCCGGTAGATATCCTCTTTTTCATCGTCTGGCGTGCGACCCGCCACCTGTCGCGCGTCTGGTATCAATTCCTCCAAAAGGTCACCTTCCGCGTTTGCATGGCACCACACCACGGCGGGGCGGTCGTGCGCGACAAGGTGCGCGGCAAACTCGCACCGCTCGGAAAGTGTGCGCTTCCGTTCCTCTCGCTCTTCTGCCAACCCAAACGCGGGCATGCAGAAAAGAAGCCCGTCCGGCGGGGTCTCCGGCTTGATGATGTGCTGCCGCTCATGCAGTGGGGGTAGGATGAACCCATCATCGCAGAAGCCCATATCAGACGGCTTCCGGCACGCCCGCGCCCAGCTGGAAACCCATTGCCAGAACGGAACAATGGCGTGTTTCTTTAGTCGCCACTGGCCTATAGTCTGTGACACGCGGAAAGCGAGTTTCCCGTAGTAGGACTCCGCCAGCTCGAAGAAGTCATTCTCCCGCGCGTCTTGGGCCTGTCCTTTGTTGTCGCGGTAGCGGAAGAATCGGGTCAGCATCTCGGAATTGCTCAACTCCCCCAACGCCTCAGATGATGTTCCGAGTTCAACATAGTCGTTCGGCGCGGCGGTGGCCGTGCATAAAAGGCGGTAGGGGAGTTTTGTCATGAACCGCGTGACATTCTTCTGTGTCGCGCCCGTGTAGTGTTTCAGGATGCTGGATTCATCGCACACCACGCCGACAAAATCGGACGGGTTGAAGTAGTGCAACCTCTCGTAGTTGGTGACTACAATCCGGTCGCCGTCCTTCATTCCATCTCGGCGGTGCGCCACCTCGACCCCGATTTTCTCCCCCTCTGAAACGGTCTGGAATGACACTGCAAGCGGGGTCAGGATCAGCACGCGCCCGTCCGTCTTGCGCGCGACATTCTCAGCCCATGCGAGCTGCATAAACGTTTTTCCAAGTCCGCAGTCGGCGAAGATTGCCGCGCGGCCCTTGCGTGTGGCCCACTCCAGAAGCGCGCGCTGGAAGTCAAAGAGCTTGTCAGGTATCCAAACGGGGTCAAAGCCGTGGTCATTCTTACTGTGCGTCTTGGCATCCAAGAACGCCTCATAGTCTGTTGTGGGCATGGTGTGCTCCTATCTGTTGCCCGTCTTGATGTTCAGTGTATCACGGTTCGCGCGGAAAGTCAAGCCTGATTAGCCCGCGCCGCCTCATATCTCAACCCCTTCCGCATTCTTGCGAGGCGTGCCCGTGGCGATGGAGCGGGGCGCGGTTGCCACAAACTCTTCCATCCATTCCACGCGCGTGAAAACGTAACGGCCCTCACGCACAGACTGCATGACTGTGCGCGCGCCGTCTCGCGTGAATCCGTGGCCTATCCAGTTCCGCAGCCGCGTTATCGGCTGGCCGCACAGGTCGGACAGTTCCCATAGTGTGACGTAGCCATCGGCCTTCATGCGGTGGAACAGGGCTTTCACCTCCGGCGAAATCTTGTACTTGCCATTGTTCTTCTTGGTGCGGTCTTTGCCGGGAATCACGCCGCAGGTCGCGTCCAGGAACCGGCTCCACTCGCCGTCCGTCATTTCACTACACAGCGCGGCAAATTCGGGGTCGGTCATCGCGCGCTTGACCATCGCCTGCTCTGCGCGGTCCCGGCGCGTGGTGTAGGTGCCCGCGTTTTCATCGGTGCATCGGTACATGTCCCCGTGCGCGGCGTCAAGTGTCACGCGGTCGGGGGCTAGGAATTGGGAGAGTTTCATGCCATGCACCCTTTCATAGCAAACTGCCCGCGCGTCCATGTCAGGTAGGCGGTGCGGGCGGTGGTTTGTGCTTGTTCAATGTCGTCAAAGCCTGTCTCCGAAAGCCGAATGTCTTCTGCATGTACGGAAAAACAAAACGGCCCATCTCCCGAATCAGGTCTACCAACACACGCCATGAAGTGCTCCCCCTTAGCCTGTCTAACAGACGTGCCGCGCAAATCTTTCCACTCCCACGGCGCGGTCACTTCCAGCGCGTGGGCGAATTCCTCTTCGATGTTGCGCTTGAACCAGCCGCGATGCAGGCAATAGCCGTCTTCGGAGTCCCAGCTAAAAATTTGGTCTCCGTCAGAGCACGCGAACGTCGGCTTCCCGTGCTCTAGGCCGATGTCTGCCCACTTGTGGCCGGTCAGCCACTCCAACGCCTCGCAGATTCTTTCCGGTGTCTCGTTCATGCCTTCTCTCCCTTGCGCCAGATGTCCAGCGCGTGTTCTGCTGCGGCCTTCGCCGCGTCTGCTGTGTCGTAAAGCGCGGGGGAAACGATGCTCGCACCCACTTCGAGTGCAACGTCAAAAAACCAGTGGCCGTAATCGGGTGCCACCTCAAGAATTACATCCCCGCTTCTGGCAGTCCAGATGTCGCAGGATTCGTCTAGTGTCCAAGTCATGACATTTCCCTCAGTTGTTCGGCCACCTCTTCGTCTGTCTCGGTCCCCGGCCACTTGCCGATGACCGCGCCGAGGCCCGTGTCTTGCGTCTGTGGAACGTGCAGCGACTCACAGAGCGCGCCGCTTTCCAGCATGGCGGCAATCTGGCGCGCCAAGGCCTCAGAGCGCACGAGGGCAACAAACGCGCCCCAGTGCCCGTCAGAATCCGACTCAACAAACCAATGGCCGGAGCTTGTCGCAGACAATCGCACGCTGTACTTCATGCCTCCCCCCTTCTCGCCCGTTCCATCGCGGCGGCGATGAGCGCGTTTTGTTCTTCCTGCATGGCCACAACATCCCAGTGAGAATACTTGTAGATGCTGGGGCCGGTGTAGCCGCACTTGTTGCACGTCATGTTGATGGTGTTGTCTGACTCCGACTCTTGGTCCAACGGCGCACCGCACAGCGGGCATTTCAGGTACTCGCTCATGCCTCCCCCTTTCCAGCGCAGTCAGTCCAGATTTTCTGGACATGCTGTATAAGTTTCGCAAGGTCGCGGGAGCCTTGGCAGAAGTAGGGAATCTTGCAACGGTCGGCAATATCCAGTTCCAGCATACAGCCTAACGAGCCGTGCGCGCCCGCCAGAAATACCACGCCGTCACAGTCCAGAAGCGCGTCAATGTTCCGCTTCATTGCCGCCTTGATGTCAAACCCAGCCTCAGCGTGCCAGTCCGTGTCTGCGGGCATGTCCATCGCGTCAAAGCCAATGGCGCGGTCTAGGTCGGCGGGCGTGACAACCTCGAAGCCCACGGCCTCGAATGCCGCCTTGGCCGCGTCAAAGGCGGGGAAATTGTAGTAGGGGATGCCGCGCATGGGACCAGAGATAAACACCTTCATTCTGAATCCTCCTTATCAAGGTACGCAAACAGCAACGCCAGTGCATCGGCATCATTGTCGTCTGTTGGTTCAAAGCTCCGTGCCCGCATGGCCGCGATTACGGCATCCTTCGGGGCGTTGCCATTGCCTGTCGCGTGCTTCTTGATTTCACCCACGCCAAGCCAAGCGGTCTCTATGCCGTTCCGCAGGCAGTGGGCAAGCAGGATCGCCTCGAATCCGCCCCACATGTGCGCGGCGGCGGTGCCCGCGTGACGCTTGATGTCTTCGTAGACAATCACGTCTGCGGGGGTGCGGTTGAGCCATTCCGCAAACTTGGCAAACCGGAACGCGCGCGGGCAGTGCTTGTAGGGATGGAGGTTTTCCACGCCATGAAACACCGACGAATCACACCCGCGCATTTTTGCCCAACCCAGCTTCGTGCCAAGGTCCAAAGCCAGCACGGTTTTCATTTGGGCACCTCCGCGCCGTCCGGCACGAAACCGAACGCATTGAGGTATGCCGCCGCATCGCGCTCTCCGAGGCTGTGGATGACGCCCTTGCGCAGCACGTCAAAGCCCAGGTTGAAGGGATTAACGCAAACGCGGACGACATCTCCGCGTGCATCGGTACCGACAAGCACCCTGTGCCCAAGGTGGAGGGGTGCGGATGCGATTGCGGCTTCCAGTTTCTCGGCGGTCCAGTTCATTGGTGTGCTCCTTTCGTGGTTTAGTATGCTTCCGCTTCGGCGCGGGTTATGAAAAAGTGAATCCCGCCAGCGCATTCCTCCCAGCGGTCTTTACACCACTCGTGGCATGTCACGCGCTGGCCCGCGCGGTACTCAATCTTGTTGTCGTGCTGCGAGATTCCGACCTCCGCGCCGATGACATCCAGCACATCCACAAACTCCGCGCGGCATTTCCGCGTGGTGGCCGATGACCGCCGCGCCTCGGCAGGAATGCGCACGCGGACAAGCACACCACGCGCGCACTTTTTCCAACCCTCAAATGCGCCGGATTCAGGGCAGGCGAGAAGTTGTGCGGCGGTTATGGATGAAATGTTTTTGGCCCAGCGCAAGTTGGCCCTGTACAGGTCGGCCCCGCTCAGGTTGGACTCGCTCAGGTCGGCCCCGCTCAGGTTGGACTCGCTCAGGTTGGCCCCGCACAGGTTGGCCCCGCGCAGGCTGGTCCCGCACAGGTTGGCCCCGCGCAGGTCGGCCCTGTACAGGTCGGCCCCGCTCAGGTTGGACTCGCTCAGGTTGGCCCCGCACAGGCTGGCCCAGCGCAAGTTGGCCCTGCGCAAGTTGGCCCTGCACAGGTTGGCCCCGCGCAGGTCGGCCTCGCTCAGGTCGGCCCCGCTCAGGTCGGACTCGCGCAGGTCGGCCCCGCGCAGGTCGGCCACGTGCAGGCTGGCCCAGCGCAGGCCGGCCCCGCTCAGGTCGGCCTCGCTCATGTACATCGCAGGAGCACACGTCTCGCACTCCAGTCAC
>CALDSM010000845.1 GCA_937923585.1 uncultured bacterium | reverse complement strand
CGGCCCCCGGGGGCGGAACCTGCTTCATTGATCACCGGCCAGAGCTTTGCGATCCAGCCAAGACCGCTCCCGGAAGGACTTCGGCGCTCGATGCTGATTCGGAGAATGCTCCTCGCGGGGATTGCCGCGGGACTGGCGGGGGCGGCCTGGCTGTATCCGGCAGGTCTCCTGTTCGAGCTGCTTCTGGCGGCAATAGTCTTCAAGATGGTGTACGGCAAACGGCCCTACTTCCAGGAGGGGGAAGCCCGCCGTCTGGCGCTGGCCAATGCGCGGCACACCCTGGACACCACCCTGAGAGAATGGAAACGTGTTGAGGATGACCATGATTTTCAGGAACAACTGAAGGCGCTGGCCGTTCTGCGGAACGAATACAACCTCCTGGAAACCTCCTATGAAGTGGAAAGGCAGAAGCTACACAGCCTCCGGCCGACCCACCAGCTCCGCAAACACCTCGACCGTTTCTTCATTCTGGACCACGACATTCCCGGGATTGACCCCGTGCGCAAGTCAACGCTGCTGTCCTTCGGAATAGAAACGGCGGCAGACGTGGACCGGTATTCCATCATGTCCGTCCCGGGACTCGGCCCCAGGCTGGCCGAGGAACTGGAGCATTGGCGGAGAACGCTTGAGCGCCGCTTTGTCTATGACCCGGCCAAAGGCATTGACCCCGCCGACATGGCCGCACTGGACAACCTCTTCAGCCACAAGCGCAAGCGCCTTGAAGGCGCGCTGCTCGCGGGACAAGAACAGCTGACGGCCATCCGAAACCGGCTGGTGAGGGAGCGGGCCCGGCTCCGGGAGCAGTTGATCAACGCCAAGCAGGAGGTGGACCAGGCAGAGGCGGACTTGACCGTCTTTCAGTCCCGGAAGAAGTGACCGGACGGGCGGGTTCGCCGCCTTCGGTTTGGCGGGCTCGGATGGTTTCGCTGCGCCCAGACTGAACACCACCGGCAGGAAGATCTCCGCCTTGCGGACCTTCCAAAATCATGCCTTCCGTCATTCCCGTGAAAACGGGAATCCAGGACTCCGCGCGCATACGCAAGTCCTTGAAAAGCCTGGGTTCCCGTTTTCACGGGAATGACGGGGAGGAGAGGGCTTTTCCGATCTGTGCAGCCGATTATGCAAGTGCCGGACTTTTTTGGAAGGCCCCCTTGGCGGGGGTGAAGGGCACTCCCAACCGGGACGTAATGACGTATGTCTCGTTACTGCGCCGCCGCGGGCGGTGCGGGCGCCGGGGCCACGGCGGTGACCATGCGCTGCATCAGGGCCGTAAAGAAGCCTTCCATGTGCGGTCCCATCCAGGACAACTGGCCGGTTTCGTATTCCAGGTTGCCTTTCTTGTCAAACAGGTCGCCGTAGTAGCGGTCCGGGGAAATGTAGCCGACATAGGCGCCCGAGAATCCCGACACCCAAAGGTCAATGCCCCTGGGCCGGGCCCAGTCCTGCCAGTCCTTGGCGATTTCACCGCTGAAATCGCCGGGAGCGTTCACGAATACGGCGTCGCCCACCCGTACGGCGCTCATCCAGCCCGTGGGATCCAGGCCGGTGATGAAGCGTGACAGCGGCGACAAACGCCAGTTCTTGCTGAACGGCCGCATCTGAAACGGAGGCAGGTCAAGGGGGATGCTGACACTGTTGACATCGGCCTTGTCGGTGAAGGCCGGATTCTGGGACGCTTCCAGAACCAATTTCGCCAGCGCGTTGCCCATCGCCTCGCACTTCTCGAACGGCGTCGGCGCGTCGGGCGCGCTCGGGCTCATGCTGCCCACGCCGCCGCCAAGATAAACTGCCGTGGCGCCGGTGGCGCTCTCAATGGCCCTTTGCAGGTAACCGGGATACTCGGCCGAAATCTCCATGACATCGTCGTCAAGAATGGTGGGGTGGCCGGAAAACCGGGAAAGGTAGCAGCGCTTGCCATCGGCCTTTTCGATTAGCATCCAGTTCAGGGTCGGGTCCACGCCGGCGTTGCGGGCGCGGTTGTGGATGTACTGGTGCGCATCAATCGCACCGTGGGCGAACTTGGCCGGCGCCATGGATTTGTACGCATCCACGATGGCGGCGGTGAACGCCTTGACCAGGAACGGCGGGATGGCGGGGTTGTATTTTCCGAACGAGAAGGTCGCAATCAGCCCCGGCGCGAATGCGCCGACGCTGTCGTGCGTGTGACTCGCGGTGAAGAAGAGGCTGTTGGCGGTCAGCCCCGTTTCCTTGGCGACGGCCTCGCGGATCGGCCCGGCCACGTTGGGCGGAACCAGCAGCATGTCCGCGCCGACCACCACGGCCGTGTCCACGCCGTCGCTGAACGCGACCGCCTTCACATACACGTCATCATGCACGCCCGTCGCCGGCTTGCTGTTCCGCGCGCTGTAGCCCGCCATGGGCGTGCCGGGGGGCGGCGTGATGAGGGCCTTGCCCCACCCCGCCTTCAACGGACCCGGTGTGCCGGTGACATCACAGCGCTTGATGGCACTGTCAATGCGGGCGATGTCGTTGTTGAAATACCCAGTCCCCTCAAAACCGGCGGTGTAGGCCGGCCACGGGCCGATAAACAGCACAAACGCGCCGGCAAGGAGGACAAAGAACACGAACACGCCGAGCAAAATCTTCTTCCACAACTTCATGCCACACACTCCTTTAACTGATGCACAGGGTGCGGCTCCAAAAGAACCGCGCCTCGCCGTAATCTCTCGTTCGCACCGGTCCGTGGCGGTCACGGGCCGCATACCAGTGATTCTAGTGCCTCTTTCCGGCACAGTCAACAGCACACGTTCCGCCTTCGACGGCCGGGCGGAGGAACCTGGGTGCCAACTGGACCCGCGTTCCCGGCACTTGGTTGCGCGGGACGGCCGGGGTGCAATGGCTTTCCTTTTTTGCTATCGTGATTGACACACCCGACAGGAGCCGCCATGCCCGTGAGCCCAGGACCGGAAACCGGAAAGATGCGCGCCGCGGAGTTCTCCCCGCTGCGGCACGATCATGTCTTTGACGGCGGCAGCCATGCGGCGGAACGCGGCACACGGCTCGTCGCATGGATTACCGCGGGCGCGATGGCGGCTGAAATCACCGCGGGCTGGTGGTTCAACTCGATGGCGCTGCTGGCCGACGGCTGGCACATGAGCTCCCACGCGGCGGCCATCGGACTGAGCGCCCTGTCCTACGCCGCGGCGCGCCGCCATGCGCACGATCCCCGGTTCGCCTTCGGCACTTGGAAGATTGAGATCCTGGGCGGGTTCGCCAGCGCCGTGTTCCTGCTGGGCATCGCGGCATTCATGGCGTTCAGCTCGGTCGAGCGTTTCTTCTCGCCCCTGCCCATTCATTACCGGGAAGCGATGCTCGTGGCCGTGCTCGGTCTTGTGGTGAACGTGGTGTGCGCCATGATTCTCGGCAGGGCCCACGACCATGGACACGCCCACAGCCACGGGCATGAACATGGACACGAACACGGCGCGCACAGGCATCACCACGACCTCAACCTGAAATCCGCCTACGTGCATGTGATTGCCGATGCGGCCACCTCGGTGCTGGCCATTGCCGCGCTGGGCGGCGGCCTGCTGTTCGGCTGGTTCTGGCTGGACCCGGTGATGGGCATTGTCGGCGCGGCGCTGATTGCCGTTTGGGCGAAAAACCTGATCGCCGAGACCGGCAGCGTGCTGCTCGACCGGGAAATGGACCATCCGGTGGTGGGCGAAATCCGGGAGTGCGTCGAATCCGAGGTCACGCAAATCACCGACCTGCACGTCTGGCGGGTCGGCAGACAGAGTTACGCCTGCGCCGTCGCCCTGGTCACCCGCGACAGAACGCTCACGGCCCAACGCGTCCGCGCCAACCTCGCCCAGCACGAGGAGATCATGCACAGCACCATAGAGATCTGTCTTGATCCGGAGGCTCCCGAAACGGGTTCCGGCACGAACTCATAGACAATACTCGGAAAGAGGCCTGAAGAGTGCTATTTGCGGTCGGCGTTGAGAAATGCCTTTTCTGCTTTAACCTTCCACGGCAGGCCCAGGTCGCATTCCGCCATCAGGCCTTCCTGTGGAAAGAAGCCCTCCCAAGAATAATCCGAAAGTACCTCATCCGCACTGTCCTGCAGTGATCGTTTTACCCGTGCAATTTCCTTCCCGTTCTTCGTCTTCAGGACAACGTCCGCTGTAGGCAAACATTTTCCGTCGGGGGCCGTACAGCCGTACTCGTAGCGCTCGCCCGCCTGCCCGGCCAACTCCACCTTCATGGTAAGAGATCCTTTGCCTGCCAAGGATTTCTTGACTACCCGAGAATTAAACGGGGCTCCGAAAGGCATTTTCACCGTCTTATTCGGCTTGACCTCGAACTTGGGCAGTGTTTGGCCCGAAAAACTGTAGCCGGACATTCTCCATGCGACCCCGTCCTTTGTCATCGCCGCATAAGAGATGTTTATCAGGCGGTAATTCCCGGCGGGCAAGATGGCCGTCTCGGAGTGCCGCACATAGAACGGGCCCAATTCACAGGCGAGGAAGACACCCTCCGCTGCGGGTTGCATTTTCAACTGGCCACAAGGCAAGTCGGCGGGAGTCAGGGTCATTTCCGCCCCGTCCGCACTCACGGATACGCGGCAAGGTTTCTCTCCCAGCATGCGGATGTTGTTCAGCGGTTCCTTTTCGGCAATAAGGTCCGTCTCTTTGTCTTGCTCCGGCACAAAAACCACCCTGTCCCCGTCCCAGTAATCTTCCTTGCATTCCGCAAAATCGTTGAAGCGCCCGTTCATGGTCTGGTCGATAAGCATCACGCTGTATGGTGTACCATCAATCACAATCCTTCCCTTCCGGTAACCGAGCGGAATAAAGGCGACTTCCAGCCCGTCCTTCCTCTCTTTCTCGGCCATCACGCGCACCTGAAACGCATAGTCAGCCGAGGTGCCTGTCGCGCGCACAAACGGCATCTCGAAAGTGAAGATTGAAACCACCGGTGTAGACACGGGACCCGGATGCCTCTCCCTTGGCGCTTTCACTACGGGAACGGCGACAAACCGCTCCCCGGCGCCAATAATCCCGTCTTCATTAATGTCGATGCACAAAGCGATATAACCTTCCGAGTCGGGTCTCCTTTCAAGCGCAAAGGCATAGCCTCCCTCGCTTCCCTCCACGGGCAGCGTCCCGAAACGCAGGTCCCTCCCTGACACCCCCAAGGCTTTCGCGGCCCAACCCGACAATCCCTGCGGAGCTGATCTTGCTTCCGGTTGTTTCTCCCCCTCCTCCGGCACGACGAGGCCTGTTCTTGAGTTCCTATATGTCGAAGGAATACTGCAGCCGCAGTCCGAGTAGGGCCACTGGTCCGAAGCCTCCAGACGGACAAAGTCCAACTTGACGTGAACCGTTTCGGCAACCGCGGGTCTTCCAACGACAAGCAATCCAACGCAGACTGCCAAAGCCATCTTCAAGACAACTGCCCTCCCTGCTGTATGGTTGCGCCTGCTCCCATTGAAATTGCCCAGGCGTGCCTGCCTGTGACCTCCGCAAAAGTCATTCAGGTGATTCTAGAGCCTCCTTTCGACACAGTCAACCCTGATTTTTGCAGTCTTTCGGCGGCCAGACTTCCGCACTAATTGAAGGGGGCTGCCGGAACCTCCGGCAGCCCCGCGCGCGTTGGGGAAAGCTCCGACGTCTAGCGGCGGCGTTTGCGCAGAAGGGCTGCACCGGCCGCAGCCATTAGGCCGGCCGCCGCAGCCATGCCGCCTATGCCCGCCACCGGCATGCCCCTGACAACCTTCAGGTCGCAGCGCTGGAAGTCGCTGTCTGTTCCGCTGTCGGTGATGGTCACGGTGTACTCTCCGGCGTCGGCGAACTCCAGCCGGTCAATGACCAGTTCGGAGCCGTTGCTGTAACTGTTGGTGGCCTCCACGAGACTGTTCATACACCGCCACTCATAGTTAACGGGCGGATGTCCGCCGGAAGTGACCACCCTGAACGCATACCGCTGGTTCACCGCCGCGGTGTCGCTTGGCGGCAGCCACATCACCCTCGCCAGATGGGCGGCAAGCGCGACGGTGCCGTTGTTCGACTTGGCGGTTTCGCGCCGGTCCGTGACCTCGCAGTAGTAATTACCCGCATCCGCGGCCGTGACATTGGAAAGGACGAGTGTCTCCGTGCGGTTGTCCAGCGCCGTGCCGACGCCGCCCACCTCATGGTACCACTGGTACGTCTTGTCGCCCTTGCCGCCCGTGGCGGTCACGTTCAACTCCACGACGTCCCCGTAGTAGGCCTTCTGCGTGACCGGGAGGACCCAGCAGGACAAGCGCTCACCGACATAGAGCATCTTCTCGGCATACGCCTCACCCGCGGAGTTGCTGACCGTACACCGGTACAGGCCCTCGTTGGCGTCGGTTGCGCCGGTGAACTGCAGCGTGACCCCGCCGGTTCCCGTCACATTCGTCTCCGCGATGACGGCACCGTCCTTGGTCCAAACGTAGGTTAGCGGCTCCGTGCCGGCGACCACCCGCACCATGAGCCAGGGGTTCGAACCGGGCGCGGCCACGCCGTCACCCGGATTGGCGGCAATGCCGTCGAGTTCGGGCGCACGGACGACGGTCACGCTCACATCCTCCGTTGCCGTGCTGTAATTGCCCGCGTCGTCCGGAGTGAAGGTGACCGGCTGACCCGTTGTGCCCTCGGGCGGAACCGTGCCGGGATCGGACCATGCGAAACTTCCGGGAACCGAGGCCGCGCCGCCCGTCAAGATGCAGTCGGACAACGCCTGGCCGTACTTGAGTTGCGAGGCCGTCGGCAATTCGGTGATCCACGAGGTCGCCTTGTTCACCGTCACACCCACCATGCATTGCGCCGTGTTGTAATTGTCCGTGTCGGCCGGGGTGAACGTCACAGCCTGCTCTGCCGTGCCCGCGTTCGGGATCAGGCCGGGATTCGCGAAGGCGAACGCGCCGGGCGTGGATGCCGCGCCGCCGCTCAGGGTCGAGGCGGACAATGCCTGGCCGTAGGTGATCGCCGACGCCGCGGGCGGGGTCGTGATGACCGGGGTCGCCTTGATCACGGTCAGGCTCACGCCGAATTCGACCGTGCTGTATGTGGCCGTGTCGTCCGGCGTGAAGGTGACCGACTGGTCGGCCGTGCCCAGATTCGGGATCAGGCCGGGCGTGGTCCAGCCAAAGGTGCCGGATACCGACGCCGTGCCGCCGGTCAACGTCGAGGCGGACAGCGGCTGGCCGTACTCGATGGGCGAGGCCGTCGGCCATGCGGTGACAACCGGCACTTCCTTGTCGGTAATCGTGCCCATGCCAACGGCCGACGTCGGCAGCACGTAGTTGGCCAGCAGCGTGCCGGGGCCGGGCGTGAAGTCAGCCGGCGTCAGGGTGACCGTAATCAGCCACTGTCCCAAGTTCGCGCTGGCGTACGCGCCGACGGTCTTTGTGATCGTGACGGTGTCGGCGCCCACCAGGCCGGTCACGCCGTAATGGCCCGGCAGCAGCGTTGCCGTTGTGTTTCCGTCGAACTGCTTGGTCGGGTTGTACAGGACAGCGACGGTCAACACCTTGGGATTGACTGTCACGCTCACCCCGAATTCGACGGGGTTGTAATGGTCCGTGTTGTCCGGCGTGAAGGCGACCTGCCGGTCGGCGGTGCCCGCAGGCGGGATCAGGCCGGGCGTGGTCCAGCCGAAACTGCCGGGAACGGGGGCCAACCCACCCGTCAACATCGAATCGCGAAGCGCCTGGCCGTACGTGATGTCCGAGGCCGTCGGCGGGATAATGATCAGCGGGGTCGCCTTGTTCACCGTCACGCTCACGCTGCCCGCCACAGTGTTGTAGTTGGCTGCATCGTTTGCCGTGAAGATGACCGCATGGCCTGCCGCACCCACGGAGGGGGCCAGGCCGGGCGTGCTGAAGGCGAAACTGCCGGGCACAGAGGCGGCGCCTCCGCTTAGCGTGGAGAGGGCCAGCGTCTGGCCGTACGTGATCGCCGAGGCCGACGGCCAGGAATCAACCACGGGAGTCGCCTTGCCCACGGTCAGGCTCACGCCGAATTCGACGGGCACGTAGGTGGCCGTGTCGGCCGGGGTGAACGTCACCGACTGGTCCGCCGTGCCCGCATTCGGGGTCAGGCCGGGTGTGGTCCAGGCAAAGGCGCCTGGAACTGAGGCCGTGCCGCCGGTCAGTGTCGAGACCGACAGTGCCTGCCCGTAGGTGATGGGCGAAGCCGTCGGCCATGCGGTGACATTCGGCACTTCCTTGTCGGTGATCGTTCCCATGCCGGTGGCCGATGCTGGCAGCACGTAGTTGGACAGCAGCGTGCCGGGGCCGGCCGTAAAGTCGTCCAGCGTCAACACGGCCGTAATCAGCCACTGCCCCAGATCCGCGCTGGCGTACGCGCCAACGGCCTGCGTGACCCTGATCGAGTCGGCGCCCGCCAGGCCGATCAGTCCGTAATGGCCCGGCAGCAGTGCCGCCACCGTGTTGCCGTCAACGCGTTTCGTCGGGTTGTGCAGAATCACGGCGGTCAGCGCCTTGGGATTCACGGTCACGCCCACGCCAAACTCGATCGGGATATACGTGGCCGTGTCGTTCGGCGTGAAGGTAACCGACTGGTTTGCCGTCCCCGCGTTCGGCGCGGTGCCGGGTGCGGTCCAGGCGAAACTGCCGGGAACCGAAGCCGTACCCCCTGTTAGCGTCGAGGCCGCCAGAGTCTGCCCGTAGGTAATGGCCGAAGCCGCCGGCCATGCGGTGACATTCGGCACGATCTTGTCAGTGATCGTGCCAAGACCTGTTGCCGACGACGGCAGGACATAATTCGACAGCAGCGTGCCGGGGGCGGGCGTGAAATCAACCGGGCTGAGCGCGGCCGTAATCAGCCACTGGCCCAGTTGCGCGCTGGCATAGACGCCCGCGGCTTGCGTGACCGTGATGGAGTCGGCTCCCACCAGCCCCACCAGACTGTAGTTCCCCGGCAGCAGCGCGGCGGCCGTGTTCCCGTCATACCGCTTCGTCGGATTGTACAGAATCACGGCGGTCAGCGCTTTGGGATTGACAGTCACACTTGCGCTAAGCGCGGCCGGGCTGTAGTTGGCCGTGTCCGCGGGTGTGAAGGTGACCGACTGGTCCGCCGCGCCCGCAGGCGCAACCGTGCCAGGTGCCGTCCAGGCGAAAACGCCGGTAACCGATGCCGTGCCGCCGGTCAGCGTTGAAGCCGCCAGTGTCTGCCCATACGTGATGGCCGAAGCCGTTGGCGCGGCCGTGATCGCCGGGACCGCTTTCGTCACGGTCACGCTCACGGCGCCCATCACCGGAACATAGTTGACCGTGTCGGTCGGCGTAAACGTGACGGAGTGGTCCGCCGTGCCCGCGGGCGGCGTCGTGCCGGGCGTCGTCCAGGCAAAGACGCCGGGCACGGGGGACGTGCCGCCGGCCAGTGTCGAGGAGGACAGCGCCTGACCGTAGGTGATGGCCGATGCCGTTGGCCATGCCGTGATGTTAGGCACCTCTTTGGCGGTAATCGTGCCGAGGCCTGTGGCAACAGCCGGCAGGCTGTAATTGGCGGACAATGTGCCGGGACCGGGCGTGAAGTCACCCGGAACCAGCGCAACGGTGATCAGCCACTGGCCCACTTCGGCGCTGGCATATACCCCGGCCGTCTTTGTGACGGTGAAGGAGTCCGTGCCCGCCAGTCCGGCGAGTTCGAAATTGCCTGGCGCCAGTGCGGCCGCCGTATCTCCGTTGTGCCGCTTCGTCGGATTGTTCACGATGGCGGCAGTCAATGCCTTCACATTGACGGTAAGGCTCACATTGGACTGCACGGTGCTGTAATTGCCCGTGTCCGTCGGCGTGAAGGTGACCGGACGGCCTGCCGTGCCCGCGTTCGGGACGGTGCCGGACGTGGTCCATGCAAAACTGCCGGGAATGGAGGCGGCGCCGCCGGTCAGCGCCGATTCCGCCAGTGTCTGCCCGTATGTGATGGTCGAGGCGGACGGCCATGCGCTGACCGTTGGGGCCAGTTTGTTCACCGTCAGGCTCGCCGTCCCCGCCACCGTGTTGTAGTTGGCGGTGTCGTCCGGTGTGAAGGTGACCGGCTGGTCCGCCGTGCCCGCGTTCGGAACCGTGGTGGAGGTGGTCCAGGCGAAGGTGCCGGCCACCGAGGCGTCCCCGCCGTCCAGCGTGGAGGCCGCCAGTGTCTGCCCGTACGTGATGGCCGAAGCCGTCGGCCAGGTGTTGACCGTGGGGGTCGCCTTGTTCACGGTCAGGCGCGCCGCGCTGGACATGAGGGGACCGTCCGTGCCCGCAATTTCGCAGGTGTAAAGGCCCGCGTCGCTCCGCACCGACTTGGCAATGGTGTACGTGATGTCGAATCCGGCCCCATTCAGCGTCCCCGAACTGCCCGGCGTTCCAATCAGAACGCCGTCCTTGAACCATCTCCAGGTAATCGGCTTGGTGCTTCCGGAGGCGACCGTAAGCGTGAAGGCTGCGGGGTCGCCCACCGTCACGGTCCGGTCGGAGGGCTGCACGGCTATGGACGGGTTCTTGACGCGCAGGTTGGCCATGTTGGAGTCCTGCGGGCCGTCCACGCCGGTGACGCGGCAGAAGTAGAATCCCGCGCTGCCCTGCGTCACACCCGTGATGGCCAGAGACGTGTCCGTGCCCAGCACGGTGCTGCTGCCCAGTTT
>CALDSM010000844.1 GCA_937923585.1 uncultured bacterium | reverse complement strand
CGGGGTTTCACCTGACCACGATCAACCCGTTCAATCCGCTTGCCCTGGAAAACCCGGTGCTGTGGAAGACGCAACTGGTCAATATCGGGCTGTACTATCTGGCGCTGTTTCCGTTCTTCTTCCTGGTGGGCTCCTTTCTCGGGCTTAACTTCATGGCCTTCCGCGGCCAGGTAATGGGGCTGTACGGGGCGGACCTGATCGGCGCGGGCATCGGCGCGATCCTGATACTGGCGCTCATGTTCACCGTGCATCCGTTCTACCTGGTGTGCGCCATCCCCCCGGTGCTGTTTCTGGCCGCGCTCGTGAATCTGCCCTATGCCTTCGCCGGACACCGCAAGACGGCGGTGGTGGCCGCGCTGGTTGCGCTGGCGCTTTGCGAGACGTGGGTGGTCAAAGAGAACCGCGCGCGGTTCTACGAGTACAAGGCGGTCTACACGGTCCTCAACGTGGAGAACAACCGCATCGTCCGCGAGTACCGTTCCCCCAAGGGATACAGCCTGGTGCTGGACAACTTCACGGAGCGGCGCGACCTGCCGGTCACCAACAACCTTGGCCTGCTCCAGATTGAAGGCCCGCCCGAATCGCTGGGGCTGTACCGGGACGGCAACCGGGTCACCTCGCTCCCCAAGCCGGGCATCCAGCCTGACCTGGGTTACGTCCGTGGCGCCCTGTGTACCCTTCCCTACATGCTTCGCGAAAAGCCGCGGGCGCTGCTGGTCGGTTCCGGCGGCGGGTTCCGCATTGCCGAGGCGGGCGAGGCGCAGTGCTCCAAAATCGTGGTGCTGGAATCCGACGAGGTTGTCTACAGGGATTTGACGGCCGCCGGGGCAAACGGAACGGAAGTTCACTACGAAGGCCCGCCGTCGTCTCTGTCGCGCGGCCCCAAGCCGTTCGACGTTGTGGACATTGCGGTGGAGCATCTCGACGGCGGAAAGGCCAACATTTACGCCTTCACGCGCGAATGCATCCAGCGGTATTACCGCGCGCTGACGCCGAAAGGACTGGTGTCCATCCCCATCACGATACGCCAGTTTCCCGGCTACGCGGAGAAGGCGGTCAGCACCGTGGTGGACGCGCTGCGGCGCGAGGGCGTGGCCAACCCGCAGGACCACATCATCGTATACCGGTCCGAATGGATTGCGCGCGTGCTGGTCTGCAAATCCGGGTTCACGCCCGAAGACATCGCCAAGGTGCGCGCCTTCTGCAGCGACCGGTCTTTCGACACCCCCTGGTTCCCCGGCATCAAGCCGGAGGAGGTGGAGGTGTGGAACGAATCGCCGCCGTTCACACTGGAAGATGAGCAGGCCGACGCGGCGCCGGGAACGTCCAAAGACTCACTCATGACCGACCTCGTCGCGCTGCTGTCCGGCAACCAGCAGGGGGACGAGGCCAGCGCCACCTTTGACCTGAGCGCCTTCTCCAACGAACGGCCGTTCCTGCACTCCATCGTCCAGTTGGGCAACCTCAAGAAGGTCCTGCGCAAACTCGACCAGATACCGCAGACCGAAATCGGCCTGCTCGTGAACTACTGCGTGCTGGCGCAGGCCGCGCTGTTCGGCCTGATTGTCTGCCTGCTGCCGCTGGCGCGGGTCGGCCGGGTGAAGGCGGGCTCGCGGACCATCCTGCGCGGCATCGTCTATTTCGCGGGGCTGGGGCTGGGCTTCCTCTTCGTCGAGATGACCCTTATAGAGCGGTTCACCCTGGTGCTCAACGACGCGGTAAGTTCCTTTGCCATTGTGCTGTCGGGCATGCTCATCTTCTCCGGGCTTGGCAGTCTCTGGGCTTCGCGCCGGTTCGAGCGGGCGCCCCGCACGGGGGTGCTGGTCACGCTCGCCGTGGTTGCCGCAACCGTTGCGGCATACTGGCTGTTTCTGGACCGCGCGACCCTGTGGATCGGCGGCTGGCCGTTTGTCGGACAGTGCGCGGCCATTCTGGTGTTCGTGGCGCCGGTCTCGTTCGCAATGGGCGTGCCCTTCTCCATGGGGCTGCGCAACCTGGAGGGCGGCATGGCCGTGTTCCTGCCGATGGCGTGGGGCATCAACGGCGCGTTCTCCGTGATCGCCCCGCCCCTGGCCACGGTGCTGGCTTTTCGTTACGGCTACCATATCGTTATGATGTGTGCATTGGCCGTCTATCTGTTGACTTGGATGACGTTCCCCAAACGGGCGTCTTAATCCCACGGGAGAGTTTTGGATCATGAGATCGGAAGAGCGTCGTGTAGGGAAAGAGTGTAGATCTCGGTGGTCG
>CALDSM010000843.1 GCA_937923585.1 uncultured bacterium | reverse complement strand
GGCATGCGGATGTGCTTCTTTTGACTGCGGCGGCCATGCCGCCGCTTTTCTTCGCCCGGACCTCGTGCAACAGTAAAGGCATTGGCGGATGCATCTTCTGGGAACCACAGAGCGCCCCCTGCGGGTGGCGATCATCGGGAGCGGCCCGGCGGGATTCTTCACCGCCGATCCGCTGCTCAAGTCGCACGTCCACTGCACCGTGGATCTGTTCGACCGGCTGCCCGTGCCCTTCGGGCTCGTGCGCGGCGGCGTCGCGCCCGACCATCCCAAAACCCGAAAAGCCGCACACACCTTCGAGAAACTCGCCGAACATCCCCGCTTCGCTTTTCTCGGCAATGTGACCATTGGCCGCGACTTGTCCATCGAGGAACTGCATCACTATTATGACGCGATCGTTCTGGCCACCGGCGCGGAAACCGACCGGACCCTGGGTATCCCCGGCGGGCATTTGTCCGGGTGCCATTCGGCCTTCTCCTTCGTCGGCTGGTACAACGCCCATCCCGATTTCGCCGACTGCGCCTTCGATCTGTCGCAGCAAACCGCCGTGGTCATCGGAGCGGGCAATGTCGCCCTCGACGTGGCGCGCATCCTGCTCACGCCCGCCGACCGGCTGCGCCACACCGACATCGCACAGCATGCTCTGGATGCGCTCGCGGAAAGCCGTGTCCGTGAGGTGCATGTCGTTGCCCGCCGCGGCCCCGCACAGGTCAAATTCGCACTGGCCGAGGTGAAGGAAATGGGGGCCATTCCCGGTTGCGCCCCGGTGGTATGCAGGGAAGATCTCACGCTGGATGACGCCTCCGCGCAGGAAATTGACACGCCTGACTTGGAACGCATCATGGAAATCTTCGGCGAGTATGCGGCCCGGCCGGTGGGCGCATCGGACCGCAGGGCATTCTTCCGCTTCCTTCTCAGCCCTCATGCCGTTCTGGGAACGGACCGGGTGCAGGCCGCTGTCTTTGAACAAACACGTCTCGGTGGCCCGCCGTTCCGGCAGCAGGCGGAAGGCACCGGCAGACTCACCGAAATCCCCTGCGGGCTGGTCTTCCAGAGCGTTGGCCACCAGGGCGTACCCATTCCCGGTCTGCCTTTCGACGAACGGGACGGCATCATCCCAAATACCCTCGGCCGCGTCGAACATGGCGGAAGGCCCATGCCGGGCACCTATGTGGCGGGCTGGATCAAGCGCGGTCCCTCCGGCCAGATAGGCACCACCAAGCCCGACGGCCATGAAACCGCCAAGGCCATCCTGGCCGACGCGTCCGCGCTCCCCCCCTGCCCCGAACCCAGCACGCAGGCGGTCAAAACGCTGTTGCACGCACGGGGCGTGCGCGTGGTCTCCTTTGATGACTGGCACCGTATTGACGCCGCAGAAAAGGCCCGGGGCACGCTCGCGGGCAAGCCCCGCGAGCGTTTCACCCGCGTCGGGGACATGCTCGCAGCCATTCAGTAGGGCCACGTAAACCCAACTGCCGCCTTGAAATACGCCGGGAAGGTCCTTTACACTTCCGGTGAAGTATCTCCGAGACGCAGTTTCCTAAAGGCAGACCAAGAGCGTCCAGGGAACCCGTCCATTAGGCATCGCGGGAAACGGCGATACCCCCCATTCTCGGAAAGGAGATACAGGGCGCGCGGGTTCTCGCCTGCGCGGGGGGGTGTTTTCCGCCAAAGGCGTCATGGAAACAGCCATGCTCTATATCGGACTGGACGACACGGACATGCCGGGAACCCGGGGAACCGGGCACTTGGCGCGCACCGTGGCGGCATGGCTCGGTGAAGACTATTCCGTGGCGGGCATCACGCGGCATCAACTGTTGTACGACCGGCGAATCCCCTTCACCGCCAACAACAGTTCGAATGTCATCATGCTGCAGGCGCCGGAAGCGGACTGTCTGACCATTCTTGATCGTGTTGCCAAATTTGTCCTGCCACAATGCCCGAAAGGAAGCGACCCGGGGCTGTGCGTCGCAACGCCGGAACAGGCCCGCGGGCTGGATTTTGGCCGGCGGTGCCAGACCGAAATCATGTCGGTGACGCTGGCGCTGGAAACGGCGACAAGGCGCGACATCCTCCTGATGAGTCTCGCGGGATCGCTCTGCGGAATGATTGGCGCGCTGGCCGGGGTGTGCCTGCGGGCGTCGGGCAATGACGGCCGTTTTGTCCAGATTGGCCATGTGCGCGAATTGACCGGCAGAGTGCCGCTGGCAGAAGTGCTAAAGTCAGGCGTTGACCGCGTGATCACGGAGGACGGGACCGAAATCCGCGCCGGAGCAGTCGAAACCGGCGATAAATTGAGGCCCGCACTGAGAGACGGGCGCGCGACACTGTTCGTCCGGCCCATGGAACCCAATGTCTGGGAGGCACTTAAGGTCTAGTGCAGTGAGTCACAATTGATGCCACTTAAACAAACAAAGACGACCAAGCGAAAAACAGGGACTGACTGGCCTTTCGGCAGTTTGACAGGCGTGTCTGTCCCTGCTTTTCGCTTTTAGGGTTTGGAATTGACAAGGAACTCTTGCCATGAGAAATGAAGAAGCGGCGGTGTCCAGCCGGCGCCCTGGGCTCGTATGGGACACGCTGACCGCGGCGGAAACGCGACGGGTTGCCCGGCATGTCATCGGCACCATGCTCGGGGTGCTGCTCTTTGCCGGGGCGCTTTCCCTCTCCGACTACATCCAGTTCCGCACGCGCATGCCCGGATACATCGTGCTCTACTGGTTCCCGGCGCTGATGGCGGGGCGTGCCCTGGCCGGGTATCGCGGCAGCGGCCTTATCGTGTCCGCTGTGGGCGGCTCTTTTACCAACGTGCTCCATCCCACGCTGGACGGCAGCGCCGTCGGGTTCGTACTCGCCGGCCTCGTTGTCGAGGGGCTCATGCTTCTGGCGCGCCAGAGCCCCGCCGCCTGGATGTGCGTCATCATCGGAATGGCCGCCAGTCTGGGAAGAATGGCCCCCAAGGTGGCCATTATCCTGACAGCCGGCTCGACTCCCCACCACAGCCGGATGACACTCCCCTTCATGCTGCAATCCTACCTGCTCTTTGGCGGGCTGGCCGGACTGATCTACCTGGCCGGACGTTATGCAGGACAAAAGGCGCGGGCGCGGATGGCACCCGAAAAGCCCCAAAGCGATTCCGGATTTGCATCCATTGAACTCATCATCCTGGCTGCCGTCGTCAGCGTGCTCGCCGCGCTCCATGCCTGAACCGCGCACCGGGTCCGGCCTGCCGTTTGACGCCGCCCGAACGGGCGGACTGCGTCCGGGGCACCGCGCGGAAGCGCATTTCACCTCCGCAGCATCCCGGCACGTCGCCGGATTCACGTTGATCGAACTGCTCGTGGTCATCGCCATTATCGGCATACTGGCCGCGCTTCTCCTTCCGGCGCTCAGCCGCGCCCGCGAGGCCTCCCGCCGCTCCGCCTGCGCCAACAACCTCAAGCAGATGGGCCTTGCCATGGCCATGTATGCGCCCGAGCATGCCGGTCATTTTCCCCCGAAGGGATCGCGGGTCCGGGCCTTCATGGTGTGTTATGCCAGCCTGTTCCCCGAATACCTCTCCGACGTCCGCCTGCTCGCATGTCCGTCCGACCTCACCACCTCGCCGGAGAATCTGGTCAAGACTCATCAACGGACCGACTTTACCCCCGTGCAGCGCGACGACTGGCTCAGCGTTTCCTACTCCTACGTTTATCCCGGATTTGTGACGGTCGCGGACAGGGATTGCGCGGGATGGCGCTGGTATATCGAAAACCTGAAAATGGATTTCGGCGACACGCGCGACAACGTCGATTTTTGCGCCGATGCCACCATTGCGGGTAATGCCTCCTGGCCGACGTCGAGAAGCGGACAGTTCGGCCAGTACCCCGCCATCACCGCCACGGGCAGCAACGGTCAGCGCACGCTCTACGCCTTGCGCGAGGGAATCCAGCGCTTCCTAGTGACGGACATCAACTCGCCCGCCGCCCAATCCGTCGCGTCAAGCGCGGTCCCTGCAATGTGGGACGCGTTTGCCCAAAGCTTCGGCGCTTCCACCAGTAACAGGGGATTTGCCCAAGGCGCGACGACCTTCAATCACCTGCCCGGCGGCGCCAACGTCCTCTACATGGACGGGCACGTCGAATTCATCCGCTATCCCACTCGCCACCCCGTCTCCGAGTGGGTCGCCTGCGAACAAAGCGATTCGCGATTCGGAGGCGGCAACACCAACGGGTTGTAGGTTCGGAGTCTGTGACGACGCGGCATCGTCATGTATCAGGCTGCAAAACATGCGCGCCCAAAGCCCCTTTCTCTTGCAGCGCGGGGATGGCATTGTGTTAGAGTGTGCCGGCGATTGGTTTTCTATTACATATCGGAGGAGCGGCCGATGAGCGGCAAAGCGGAAAGAATCGGGTGTGGCTGGACGGCTGCGGTCCTCGTGGCGGTGTCAGCCTTCATGGTGTTGGCGGCGGCATCGGCACCGGCTCAAGGGCCGACCATATCAAGCCTGACCTGGACGCAGGGACCGAACGGCCTGCTGGGAACGAAGGTTGATATCCGCTACGACCTGACCAGCGCCAACGGGCCCTGTTCTGTGTCGGCGAAGCTGTCCAAGGACAATGGGGCGACATTCCCCGTGGATATCACGACGGCGACTGGGGATATTGGGCCTGGCGTGGCGGAGGGGCCGGGCAAACACATCGCCTGGGACGTTGCTGCCGACTGCCCAAACGAGATGATTGCCCGGGCGAAGATTCGCATCATCGCGGACAACACCCCCAGTGGCCCCCCGGCGGTGACTTCGTTCGCGATTAACGCCGGCGCGGCGGAAGCGGGCGCGGCAACGACGCTGAACAACACGGCGACGAACAGCCCGACAGAATGCATGGCGAGCGAGTCCGCCTCGTTTTCAGGCGCCGCGTGGCAGCCCTATGGCACGGCCCCGGCGTATACGCTGTCCCCCGGCGTGGGAACCCGGACCGTGTATTTCAAGGTAAAGAACGCCGTCGGAGAATCGAACGCCGCAAGCGACACCATTTTCTTTGAACCGGAGTTGCTGCCGGTGGCGGGCGGCACCTTCACCATGGGAAACAGCGCCGTGAGATCGGAAGAGCACACGTCTGAACTGCAGTC
>CALDSM010000842.1 GCA_937923585.1 uncultured bacterium | reverse complement strand
CGTCCCAGTCTGCGCCGTGCCGAAGCGCAAAGCCAGGCACGTCCCGATTGGGGGTTCAGTGGGCGGGTCCCATGCCACGACCGCCCCCCCCGTTTGCCAGTACGCCGCGCACAATCTCGCGCAGCGCCTTTATGGACAGCGGCTTCTGCAGGAAGTTTATTCCCGCTTCCAGCACGCCGTGCTGTGAAACCACCTGTTCGGGGTATCCCGACATGTAGATAACCTTAAGGTCGGACCAGCGGCGCGACAGACGCCTGTGCAGTTCCCGACCGTTCATGCCCGGCATAACCACGTCAGTCAGCAGCAGGTCCACGTTGCATTCGCACCTGCCCATCAGGTCCATGCATTCCTCGCCGTTCTTTGTCCGCAGCACACGATAGGACATCTTCTCCAGCGCCGCGCAGACCACTTCCCGCACCGCGTCGTTGTCTTCCACCACCAGGATGATTTCCCCTCCGTTGGTCCCTTTGGCGTGGTTGTGGGCGTGTCCCGATTCATCTGCTGAATCCGGCCCCTCCACCTTTCGGAAGAGCACCTCCGCCGTGGTTCCCTTTCCGGGGGTGCTGCGCAGCCGGATGTGTCCGCCGTGCTGCCGCACAATGCCGTACACGGTGGCCAGTCCAAGCCCCGTTCCCTCCTCCTTGGTGGTGAAAAAGGGTTCAAACGCCCTTGCAGCGGTCTCCTGGTCCATGCCCACACCGGTGTCGCTCACGGACAGCAGCACACCCGGACCCAGATGCGTGCCGGGATATGCCTCCGCATAGGCCTTGTCCACGTCAATGGCGCGGACTTCCACGGTCAATACGCCCCCGTCCGGCATGGCGTCCTGCGCATTCACGCACAGGTTCACCAGGATTTGCTTGAGCTGGTTGACGTCGGCGCGCACCGGACATGTTTCCGGTTCGGCGCGCAGGTCCAGGGTAATGTCCTCGCGGATGGTGCGGCGTATAACGTTTTGAAAGTCCGCGACGACGGCGCCCAGGTCCACGGTCTTGATGTTGAGGGTCTGGCGTCTGCCCACGGCAAGCAACTGCTCGGTCAGGTGCTTGGCGTGCTCGGCCGAATTGGCGATCTCCCTGAGGTCCTGGTGCCAGGGGTGCTCCGGGGGCGCCTCCTCAAGCAGCAGTTCCGCAAACCCGAGGATGGGCGTCAGCACATTGTTGAAGTCGTGCGCCACCCCGCCCGCCAGGCGGCCTATGGACTCGAAATTCTGGATGCGCCGCAGCCGCTCCTCCACCTCTTTCCGCTGCGTCATGTCGCGGGCAAACAGCAGGATCTCCCCCTCGGGGAGCGACGACACGCTCAGGTCAACCCGGGCGCTCTTTCCGTCGCCCCGGGTGATCTCAAGGTCATAGATGCGCGCCGTCTCCCCTTTCAGCGCGAGGGACACGCCCTCACTGACCCCGGTGAGCGCCGGCCCGAACAGCCGGTCCATGCCCGCCCCGGAAAGCTCCTCCCGGGAACGCCCAAACAGCGCACAGGCGCTTTGGTTGGATTCCAAAACGGCTCCACTCTCTGCATCCAGAACACATATGGCCTCGGATGCGCTCTCAAACAGCGCCTGGTAGCGCCTTTCAGAGCGCTGCCCGGTCTCTTTGGCCTCCAGAAGCCGCTTTGTCCCGCGGTTGAGCCGCGCTCTTCCCACGGCCATCTCGAACAGGGCCGGGTTCATGAAACACAGCCAGCCGGCCATGCACGTGACAAGGGCGATGTTTCCGGCGTTATTGAGAACACCCTCGTAGGCGGGCAGCAGGTCCGCACCCAGTTTCAGCATCTCGGAGAGCAGCCCCAGTATGCCGGCGGCAACCACCGCCCAACTGGCCAGCCGCGGCCCCTCATGCACGCGAAGCACCACAATAAGGGATGCGGCGAGGAAACCGAGGGCGGCCGTATTCCCGAGAATGACGCGCAACAGCCAGTAGTCGGTCACCAGTCGGGTGCCAACCAAAGCAAAGAAGCCCAGCAGGGAAAGCAGGAAAACAATGCGCCGCAGGCGCGCAAACTGCCGCGCTTCGGCACCGGTCAGCTCTGGCCAATCAGGCAACAAACGGGATAGCTCTCTCTCCATGACCACTCTGTCCCTCATGACAGACCGAAAGGGCGCATCTCTCACGGTACCGCGCAGATCATCTTCTTGACACCTCTTAAATAATAATTATGCGCCGGGCTGCCCGCGGTGTCAACCCAGTTTCTCTTGGTGTCCCAAGATCGCCACCGACTGCCGAGCCGTCCCCGTCGGGAGGAACATCGGCCTCCCGACTGTGGTATTCTATGGCATACGATTCTGGACAAACTCTGCCCAAGGCAGAGGGAGAGTGCTATGTCTTTTGGAGGAATGCGGTTCAGGGCCTGTCCCGTAGCGCTGGCGGCGGTGTTGGTGACGGCGTTCTGGCAGTCCGCGTCATTCGGATATTCGGCACCAACCACATGCGGAGCTAGTCTGCCTCCGGAAAAGCTTGCCAAGGTCCAAAGAAGGATCATGGACAGCCCGCCAACACCGCCGGTCAGCGCCTTGCGTCCGCTGGCGCCCAAGAACGTGGCCAAGTCACTTACGACCAACATGCTTGCGGTTCCGACCTCCACCTGGACCTACGGCTGCACGGCCACCGCGGCGGGCATGATCTTTGCGTACTACGACCGCAACGGCTATCCCAACATGTATACCGGCCCCGCGAACGGCGGCGTCTGCCCCATGACGAATGTGGGCCAGGGCATTGACACGCCGATTCCCGGGTCCTGCTCGATCATTGCAACCCAAAACGGGTTTGACGGCCGGACCACCCCCGGTCACGCGGATGATTACTACGAAGTTTTTGAAGCGGCGGGGCCCGATCCGTGGGTCGGCCTCCGGGCGGAACACGCCTGGGGCGGCTGCACGGCGGACTATATGGGCACCAACCAATGGAAATGGGACTATGATGTGAATTTCTCGCCGGACAGCAACACCGACGGCGCAACCCAGGTCTTCTCGTTCTTGGGAACGAAGTTCTATGACTACGTCCCCCCCGCGATTTACGGCACGCCGCAGACCGAGGCATGCCACGGCATGCGCCTGTTTGCCGAGTCGCGGGGCTATACGGTGGTGGAGAACTATACGCAGAACATTGACGCGCTGTATTCAGGCGGCTTCACGTTCGCCAACTATGTGGCGGAGATTGACGCGGGGTGTCCGGTAATGATTCAGCTGGACGGGCACACCATGGTGGGCGTGGGCTACGACACCGCGGCCAGCACGCTGTATGTCAACGACACGTGGGACAATACCGTTCACACGATGACCTGGGGCGGCAGCTACACGGGAAGGGCCCACGAGGCGGTCACCATCATCCACCTTTCCCCCCCCGCGCCGGGTTTGGTGCATGTGGAACTGGAACCGGCGGACGCGGTGGCGGCCGGAGCGCAGTGGCAGTTGGACGGCGGTGCCTGGCAGGCAAGCGGCACAACCCTGCCCTCCGTGTCCGGCGGCATGCACACGGTCACTTTCAAGGATGTGGCGGGTTGGAACACGCCGGCCAGCCAGCAAATCAGCGTGGGAGGAGGCCTGACGACCG
This sequence comes from uncultured bacterium, assembly GCA_937923585.1. Lineage (GTDB taxonomy): Bacteria > Hydrogenedentota > Hydrogenedentia > Hydrogenedentales > CAITNO01 > CAITNO01. The sequence goes on along the minus strand of CALDSM010000842.1, from coordinate 179 downwards.
AAGTGACCGGCACCTACTTCCATTTCTGCGACGGCGTGGATGCCTGCAACCTGGCATGGACCACCAGCGGCCACGCGAACTGGTTCGTTCAGGGTGCCGAAACACACGACGGCATTGACGCCTCCCGAAGCGGGGACATCTGAGACAACGGACTGTCAACCCTGCCCACTTCGGTTACC
>CALDSM010000841.1 GCA_937923585.1 uncultured bacterium | reverse complement strand
CAAGGTGGGTGAGCAGCGGGCCATTGCGCATGGAACCATGTGCGGTGGATGAGTCTGGATTCCACTCGGTGCTTTCGGATGGCGTCCTACAACAACAGGAGAAACGAACATGACCGACAGCGCAAAACCGAAGACGAAGGGGCAGATTGTGGCGGCCATTGCGGAGAAGGCGGGGCTGACCAAGAAACAGGTGGACGATGTGCTTGCGGCGCAGGCTGAACTCGCGTACCAGGAGGCGGCGGCGGGGTTTACGGTTCCCGGCATTGGAAAACTGGTTGTGGTGGAGCGCGCGGCGCGCAGCGGCCGCAATCCGGCAACCGGTGAAACCATCCAGATTCCCGCGAAGAAATCCGTGAAGTTCCGTGTGGCGAAGGTGGCAAAGGACGCCATCACACTGGCCTGACAAAGACGGGAGCATCCAATACAGCCGGTGCGCGCGACGATGCCGGTTTCGGGTGGCTGAATGCATGCATGATTCAGTGCCATGGTGTGGTGTCTTTAACGAACGGGAGACCATGTCATGCGTGTTTATGCGTGCATCATTGGGTTGTGGGCAGGCTTGGCCCTATTGGCGTTGACCGGTTGCGGCTCGCGTTTTGCGGTGACGGATCTCGGCACGCTGGGCGGCGAGGGATGGACGAAGGCCGCCGATATCAACGCCGACGGCCAGGTGACGGGGCTCAGCCGGGTCAATGACACGGTTCAGCATGCCTTTGTATGGAGCGGGGGCACGCTGACCGACCTCGGCTCGACCAGTTCCGGTGCTTTCAGCGCGGGGGCCGGAATCAACGGCGCGGGCATTGTCGTGGGAGTCACCAGCCCCGCCCTGGGCGAGACGACCACGGCACAGGCATGGACCGCGTCGGCGCGGGTGCCGCTTTACACGCTCGGCGGCACAGAAGCCGTGGCGGCGTCCATCAATGACGCCAACGTTATTGCGGGGGCGTCGGACTTGCCCGATGACACCGGATTTCACGCGGTGGTGTGGAATGGAACAGCGACCCAGCCGCAGGACTTGGGGTCCCTGGGGGGGCCGTGGAGTTTCTCCCAGAAGATCAACCAAGCCGGACATGTGGTGGGTTGGAGTCTGCTGACGGCGGACGACGTGCCGGGCGGCGCGAAGATGCCCCTTGCCGACGCACTCGCCAGCATGAAACCGTCCGAACCGGAGAAACGGGTGGGAAGTTTCCTGTTCCCAACCCGCGCGCACGCATTCCTGTGGCCGGGCAGCGGCCCGATGCAGGACCTGGGAACGCTCGGCGGCCACGGCAGCATGGCGTTTGGCATCAATGCGTCCGGTGAAATCGTGGGGGCAAGCTATCTTCCGGGCGACACGGTGCGCCATGCCGTGCTATGGGACGCCACTGGCGTCATCCATGATTTGGGCGGTCTCGGCGGCAACGACGCGGTCGCCATCGGCATCAACGACAGCGGAACCGTGGTGGGAATGGCACTCACCACGGACGGGGAAAAGCATGCCTTCCTCTGGGAAGACGGGGTAATGACGGACCTCAACTCACTGATGGACCTATCCGGCTGGGGATGGACGCTGGAAGAGGGCATGGCCGTCAACAACGCGGGCAGCATTGCGGGGTCGGGAATCCACAACGACCTGAGCCGGGCGTTTGTGCTGACACCGAACTGAGCGCCCCTTTTTCGAGTGCGGTGGCCATGCCGCCGCTTTGGCTCTACAGGGGGTGTGCCTCGTCCGTGCGGTGAAAGCATGGTTTCTGCTCAAGGCAAAGCGGCGGCATGGCCACCGCACTCAAAAAGAACCGCCAGCACTGCCTTATCGCGAATACGGTGCAAAGGTCTTCACCCTTCACCCTTGAGTATTTAACCCTCTACACACCCTTCACGCGGGCGAAATTGATGAACCCGCGTTCCACATCAGTGTCAAGTAACTGAACGCGGGTGTGGTCGCCCACGTCCAACCCCTTGAACCCGCGCACAACCTTTCCCTCGACGGGCGGCGCGAATATGCGCACCCAGGTGCCTTTCTCCGAAGCGCCCGTCACTATGGCGTCGAACCGTTCCCCGGTGCGTTTGGACAGCAGCAGGGCGGCGGCGGATTTGGCCACCTGCCGCTCCACCTTGGCCACATTGCCTTCCTGCACGGTGCAGTGGCGTGCCAAATCGTCCAGCCTGCCGGTGTCATAGGGCACGGGCTGCCCTGCAAGAGCGGCCTTCAGCAGGCGCTGCGTGATAATGTCGGGATAACGGCGGTTGGGTGCGGTCGAATGCGAGTAGTTCTTCACCGCCAGCCCGAAGTGACCGACGGGCTTCTCGCCGGGAAGGTCCACGGCGTACTCTCCGGCACCCATGAGCTTGATGACGGCAAGGGAGAGGTCCGGGAAATTCAACGGGTCCTCCGCGCTTCTTGCGTCCAAGAATGCCTCAAGGGCGCATCCGTCGGGTTCGCCGGGCAACTTGAAATTGAGTCCTGCGGCCAGTTCAACAATGCGGGCCCAGCGTTCCGGCGAACGCAGCACACGCCGTATGGATGGAAAGCCCTTCTTTTCCAGAAAGGCTGCCGTCACGCCGTTGGCCGCGATCATAAAGTCTTCAATCAAATACTTGGCCCGGTTCTTCTGGTCGGCGCGAAGGTCAGAAAGGGTGTCCCCGTCGAAAACCGCCTTGGTCTCCGTCGTTTGAAGGGTGAGCGCCCCACGCTCATGGCGCAGTCCCTTCAGAGATCGGAAGAGCGTCGTGTAGGGAAAGAGTGTAGATCTCGGTGGTCG
>CALDSM010000840.1 GCA_937923585.1 uncultured bacterium | reverse complement strand
CCCCATGAAGACGGAACCGGCGGAAATCGCCAGGAGCGCCGGCACCGCTATCTGCCCGGTCGCCGTGGAAACGCCGCCGAGCAACGCACCGCCATCCGGCGGAAGTATGCCCGCCAGCTCGAAGAAGACCACATAGGTGGGCGCGTTGTCCAGCAGACCGGACAGCAGGCCGGTAGCCCAGAAGAACTGCATGGGCGAATGAATCCCCAGCGACAGGCCCTGTGCGCGCAGCAGCTCAATGGGCACCTGCATAGTGATAAAGACTCCGATAAACAGACAGGCCACCTCGGCCATGGGGCCGAAACCGAACGCATTTTCCCGGTAAATGCGGCGGGGCGTGCAGGCAAGGGAAACACCGGCCAGGGCCAGCAGGAGAATTTCGCGCAGGTAGACGCCGGGAACCTCCAGAGAGGTGAGCGGAACGCGCTTGCCCGGGACGAGCACCGCCACCGCCAGCACGACAAGCGCCAGCAGCGCGAAGTTGAACGCACCCTCCAGTCTCAGGGGGACGCGCAGCGTTTCATCCCTTTGGATGTCCCGGGCACGCTCTTTCCTGTAGGCAACCAGTTCCACGGCCAGGTACAGGGCCAGCACCGCGCCCACCGCCGTAATCCACAGGGGAAACAGTGCCAGGGTCCAGAGGAACGGAACCCCCCTCAAATACCCCAGAAACAGCGGCGGATCGCCTATGGGCAACAGGCATCCCCCGATGTTGCTGACCAGGAAGATAAAGAACACGAAGGTGTGCGTGGTGTGCCGCCGCTCGGCGTTGATCTGCAGGAGCGGCCGCACCAGCAGCACCGAGGCGCCTGTTGTCCCGATCAGGTTGGCCAGCACCGCGCCCAGGAAGAGAAACCCGGCGTTTGTCGCAGGGTGGGCGGGAATGTCCCCGCTCAGACGAATGCCGCCGCTGATCGTGTACAGGCTGAGCAGCAGAATGATGAACGGCACGTAGTCGTCCACCACCGCGTGCCGCAGCAGCCGACCCAGTGCCGCCAGGTCCGGCGACAGACCGCCGAACGCGCGGCGTCCATAGGCATAATAGCCGCAGACAGCCAGGCCCAGCACCAGCGACACGGCCAGTTTCGAGCGGTTGTGCTCCCACCAGTGCGACAGGCGGGGAACCAGCGGAAAAAACGCGATGGCGGCGAGCATGCAGGCAAAGGGCAGGCACCACAGCATTCCGGGCGGGGGCTGCTGCGAATCCGCGGCGGCAAACGCGCTTGTCTGCAATGCAATGCTCATGATACGGCGGTCGCCCCCCCTTTTCGCCCTATTGGTGGGCCAGGGCCAGCTTAACGCCGAGCGACGCGAAGATGCCCGCCGTCAGCCAGCCGAAGTATCTGGCCATGTGCGGCCTCTGCAATACGAACGCCCCGACACTTCCGGAAAGCCAGCCGATGATCGTGAACAGGACGGCCGCCTGTGCCATGAACACCGCGCCGAGCAGCAGCATCTGCACGGCGGCGCCGCCCGCGTTTGCAGTGACAAACTGCGGCAGGAACGCGAGGAAGAAGAGCGCCACCTTCGGGTTGAGCACGTTCATGATGAAGCCGCGCCGGAACATGGCGAAGCCGTTCGGCGCGGCCCCCTCCTCGCGGCGAAGCATCAGGCTTTGCTCTTTGAGCGACTTGAATGCCAGAAAGAGCAGGTAGGCGGCGCCGGCAAACTTGAGCGCCGTGAAGGCCCAGGCCGACGAGTACAGCAGCGCGGAAATGCCGAGCGCGGCGGCGGTGGTGTGCACACTGATGCCGGAGACCATGCCCAGCGCTGCGGTGACGGCCGCACGCCGCCCGCGCGATATGCCCTGGGCCACGACAAAGGTGTTGTCCGGGCCGGGCGCGAGCGTCAGCGCCATGGAGGCGAGGAGGAATGAGAAGAGGGTCCATGCTGTCATGGGGGAAGTCTGCCACGGAACCGCGGCAGATGCAAACGTATCGCACGACCGGGCGCGAACAGAGGCTGGGGCTGGACTGGGGACTGGAAAACGGCAAAACTTGCCAACGGGAGTATTGCGCGGTCCCCATTCGTTGACCCCATTTCGCTCATACTTCCCGTTCGCCCATCCCCCGCACGACTCTCCCGTTCGCGGCTTTGGTCCCCGCCGCAACCTCGTCTATAATTCCCGCACGAAGGTTGGGAAGGCATGGGATGACGTTCGGCAAGGCGGGCCATTTTGGCCAGGGAGTCTGCAAGGTGAACTTTTTTAGTTGTGTTGCCGCTTTAGACGCGGTGGAGACGGCCGCATGACAGCGCCGCAACTTTCCGATCTGCGTTTCTTTCTGCTTGACATGGACGGTACGGTCTACCTGGGCCCCAATCCCATTCCCGGCGCCGCGGAGTTCCTGCGGTTTTTACGGGACAGCGGCCGCCGGTTCTTGTTTCTCACCAACAACCCGACCTCCGACGCCGCCAGGTACGCGGACAAACTGCGCGGCATGGGTATTGACGCGCACCCGGAGGAAGTGCTCACCGCAGGGGCGGCCACGGCCGATTATCTGGCCCATCAGATCGGAAGAGCACACGTCTGAACTCCAGTCACGATCAGATCTC
>CALDSM010000839.1 GCA_937923585.1 uncultured bacterium | reverse complement strand
CCGCCATGGACGCGTGCGTCGCGCTTAACTACGGCGGACGCGCCGAGATCGCGCGCGCCGCGCGCCTGCTGTGCGAAGGCGTGGCCGACGGCCGCCTCCGTCCCGAGCAGGTTGATGAGGCCGCCATCGCGTCGCGGCTCTACGCGCCCGATCACAGCGAGGTGGATTTGCTGATCCGCACCAGCGGCGAACTGCGCCTGAGCAATTTCCTGCTGTGGCAGCTGTCCTACGCCGAGATTGTGGTGACGCCCACGCTTTGGCCCGATTTTGACAAGCAGTGCCTGTGCGACGCGATCGTGGAATACCAGCGGCGCGCGCGCAGGTTTGGAGGAAGACCATGAGCAGTGCGGGAGCGGGTGGAACGGGGGTGCGTCTCGCCACGGGTGTGGTCACGGCCGTCCTGGTGCTGGTCATCCTCTGGGTGCCGGTGCTTCACTGGGTTGTTGACCTGGTGGTCGCCCTGCTGGTGGCCAGGGGCCTGCACGAGTACACAAGAATGGCCCGCGCGGCCGGCATCGCCGTCATGCCGCGCGTGACCATTCTGACCGGCGTCGCGCTGGTGCTGTTCAACGGCACTGCGCTTTTCCTGTGGTGGCGCGCCATGGGGGGCGTGCCCGTGGTAACCGGCCTGTCCGGCGCGCTCATGGTGCTGGCCTGCGCGCGGCTGTTCACGGGCCGCCACGACCTGCGGGGCATGGCCGCTGATTTCTTCGGCGTGGCCTATGTCGCGGGCCTGTCCTGCTACCTGCTCGCCATGCACCACAGCGGCGACATGGGCCCCGGCTTTGTGACCTTCCTGCTCGTGGCCGTGGCCCTCTCGGACACGGGCGCCTATTTTGTCGGCCGCGCCTTCGGCAAACACAAACTGGCGCCGCTGACCAGTCCCAAGAAGAGCTGGGAGGGCGCCGTGGGCGGCGTGGTGTTTGCCGTGCTGGCCGTGCTGGTGCTGTGGCTGCTCGTGCGCCATTTCGGATGGCAGCGCCACTATCCCCCGGCGATGCCGTGGGCATGGGCGCTGCTGGCCGCCGTCCTGTCCGTGGTCAGCCAGTTGGGCGACCTGGCCGAGTCCATGATCAAGCGCGAGGCGGGCGTGAAGGATGCGGGCCGCTTCTTCCCGGGCCACGGCGGCGTGCTGGACCGCTGCGACGGACTCCTGTTCGCCGCGCCGGCCCTGTATTACCTCTACGCCGGCGGCATGGCCCTTGCCTGGCTGCTGACCAACTGAAAACCCCTTAGCGGAGCACTTATACATGTACGAAGCTGAAGCGCAAAGTGTCGCCGAATACCGGAAGCGTCTCGCGGAACTCCGTTCCTGTCTGAACGTGGACGGCGTGAAGCGCGAGATAGAGGGCGTCGAGAAGGTAATGTCCCAGCACGGATTCTGGGACGACATGGAGTCCGCCCAGAAGGTCGTGAAGAATCTCAAGGCGCTCAAGGCGGTGGTCGGCGCGCCCGACGAGCTGCACCGCGAGATTGAGGACGCCGCCGTGCTGATTGAGATGGCCGCGGAGGAGGAGGACGCCACGCTGGAGGGGGAAATCGCCGGCCACATGGACTCCATCCGGAAGAAGCTGGACCGGCTTGAACTGAACAGCCTGTTCATGGACCCGCGCGACACGCACCCGGCCATCGTGAACTTCCACCCCGGCGCCGGCGGAACCGAGTCCTGCGACTGGGCCGAGATGCTCTACCGCATGTTCACGCGCTTCTGCGAACTGCGCGAGTTTGACGTCGAGGTGCTCGACTACCAGCCCGGCGAGGAGGCGGGCCTCAAGAGCGCCTCGCTGCGCGTCAGCGGTCCCTACGCCTACGGCACGCTCAAGAGCGAGGAGGGCGTGCACCGGCTCGTGCGCATCTCGCCCTATGACGCGGCCGCGCGGCGTCACACCTCCTTCTCCGCCATCGAGGTCATGGCCGAGGTGGACGACAGTATCGCCATCGAGATCAAGGAGGACGAGGTCAAGCTGGACGTGTTCCGCTCCAGCGGCGCGGGCGGTCAGAAGGTGAACAAGACCAGTTCGGCCGTCCGTCTGACGCACCTGCCCACGGGCATCGTCGTTTCCTGCCAGATAGAGCGGTCGCAGCACCGGAACCGCGAAACGGCCATGAACATGCTGCGCGCCAAACTCTACGACATCGAGGTCAAGCGCCAGGAGTCGGAACTGAACGCGCTGCGTGAGGGCCAGCAGGACGTGGCCTGGGGCAGCCAGATCCGCAGTTACGTGCTTCATCCCTACCAGATGATCAAGGACCACCGCACCGGCGCGGAAACGGGCAACGTTGTCCGCGTGCTTGACGGGGAACTGGACCTGTTCGTCGAGTCGTATCTCAAGTGGAACCTGGAACGCAGAAGCCGCGCGGCCCGCTCCGCGTCCGGCCAGGAGTAACGCAGCATGGGCGACACCGCAAACATCAACCCGGCCGTGGCGGGAAAAATGCAGAAGCGCGACGCGCTCATGGCGGACATCCGCAAGGCCATCGGCGACGCCGAAGGCGACGCACGGCGCGTGCCCGAACTGCTTGAGGCGGGCGCGTGGGACGAGGCGGGGCAGATCGCGGCGGCCTCCGGCGTGCCGGGACTGTCCAAGAAGATCCCCGCCTACCGCAAGACTTCGGAGCAGATCGCCGCCGCGGCGGCGACCGTCCCGAAGAATGCGCCCGCAACGCAGGCCGCCGAGCCGGACGAGGAGACGGGCGCGGAGCATGAACTGCGCCAGAACCGCATCCGCAAGATGGAGCGTTTCCGCGAGCGCGGCGATGAGCCGTTCAAGTACAAGTTTGACCGTTCACACCTGATTGGCCAGGCCCGCGCCGATTTCGAGCAGGCCGAAAGGCAGTATCCCGGCGAGGAGCACCTGGAACTGCCGGCGCGGCTCGCGGGCCGCATCGCGGCCAGGCGCATCCAGGGCAAAAGCGCGTTCTTTGACATCCGCGACGACTCCGGCCGCATTCAGGTGTTCTTCGGCGAGCAGCAGATTGGCGCCGAATCCTACGAGGCGCTGCGCGACCTCGACATGGGTGACTTCATCGGCGTCGAGGGCCCCGTCCGCCGCACGCGCCGGGGTGAGGTTACTGTGTTCGCCGTGCGTTGCGAGATCCTGACCAAGGCGCTGCGGCCCGCGCTGAGCAAGTGGCATGGTTTGTCTGATGTGGAGACCCGTTACCGCCAGCGCTACCTTGACATGGTTGCCAACCCTGACGTGCTCGCCGTCTTCACCAAGCGCATCCGCATGATCCAGTTGATGCGCGAATGGCTCACGTCGCGCGGCTATCTCGAAGTAGAAACGCCCATGCTCCACCCGATTGCCGGGGGGGCGACGGCGCGCCCGTTCATCACGCACCACAACACCTATGACCACGACTTCTACCTGCGCGTCGCGCCGGAACTGTACCTCAAGCGCCTCATCGTCGGCGGGTTCGACAAGGTCTTCGAGATCAACCGCTGTTTCCGCAACGAGGGCGTGGACACGCGCCACAACCCCGAATTCACGACGATGGAGCTGTACGAGGCGTACCAGGACTACATGGGCCTCATGGACGAGACGGAGGAGATGCTCTGCGACGTGATTGAGCGCACGGTGGGTGCCCGGACACTCACCTACCAGGGCCAGGAAATCAGCATCGAGCGGCCGTGGAAGCGCATCCAACTGCACGAGGCGATTCGCCAGTATGCCGGGATTGACCTTGAGAACACGCGTGACCGCGAAGAGGCGGCACGGCTCGCCAAGAGTGTCGGCGTGAATGTGGACCCCACCATGGGCTACGGCAAGATCGTGGATGCGGTCATGTCCGAGAAGGTCCAGCCCAGACTGGTCCAGCCCACGTTCCTGTACGACTACCCCCTCGAGATTTCACCGCTGGCCAAGAAGAAGCGCGGCAACCCCGGACTCACCGAACGGTTCCAGCCCTTCATCGCCTGTCTTGAGGTGGGCAACGCCTTTTCCGAACTGAACGATCCGATAGACCAGCGCGAGCGCTTCGAGGCGCAGGGTGCGCTGCGCGCGGCCGGCGACGACGAGGCCCAGTATCTCGACGAGGACTTCATCACCGCGCTGGAGGTGGGCATGCCGCCGACGGCCGGCCTGGGCATCGGCATAGACCGTTTGGCCATGATTTGCACCGATTCCGCGTCCATCCGCGAGGTGATTATGTTTCCGCAGTTGAGAACCGTACTGTAGCCTGAGCCTTCTGCCAGAGGGAGCTGCCAAGAATGATGCCGCGTATAAACCGCACCTCCGTCATTCCCGCGAAGGCGGGAATCCAGAGGGCCGCGCGTATGCGTAAGTTCTTGGCAAACCTGGATTCCCGCCTTCGCGGGAAGGACGGGAACAGGGTGTGTGATTTGCCTCCTTTCGGAGTGCCCCGATGCGCCTAATCCCATCCTTTGCCGTTCTGTTGCTCTTCTGCGCGTCCTTCGGCGCCGTCGCGGCCATACTCACCGACGACGTGGACATTTCGGGCAAGTACGTGCAGGTGAAGCTGTCCCCCAAGGATGGCGGCGTGGTGGACGTTATGCGCCTGCTCGCCGGCTCGCCCAACGCCGTGGGCGCGAACGGCCTGCTGCTGGAGGGCTTCGGCATCCCCAGCCATTACGTGCCCAACCGCAGGGTCAACGAGAAGCTGGAATCGCTGGTCGACCAGCAGGGCCGGCCCATGCTGCGCTTCTCCTACGACTGCGAGGGGCCGAACATCGAGGGGCTGCACATCACCCGCATCATGGAGCCGCTGCCCGACGAGGCGTCCATGCGCGTCACCTGGATGGTCGAGAACAAGGGAACCGACGAGCAGTGGCTCTCGCCCTGGGTGCGCAACGACCTCCAGCCCGGCGGCATGCGGGGCACCGAGGACCACATCACTTTCGCCTCCCTTGACGCCATGGTCTCGGCCAACCGCACCGGCTGGTATCCCGCCGCGCGCAACTGGATCGCCTCCACCGACAGCACCACCACCGAAACGGTCTTCAGCGTGTTTCACGCCGACCAGACCCATTCCTTCCTTACGCTGTGGGACGAGGAGGGCGCGGGACGCGGTTTCCAGGCGGCCTTTGTGCCCGTCATGCTCAAACCGGGTGAGACGTGGAAGACGGCGTATCGTGTGGGCATCGTGCGCGGCCTCAAACGCGTGGATTTTGCCAGCGACGAATTGGCCGTCCAACTGGATGCGGCCAACGGCCAGCTTGTCGCCCTGCTGGCCGCGGTCAAGCCGCTCCTGGGTGTCCGCATTGACGCGCGCGCCGTCGCCGAAAACGGGCGAGTCTTCAAACTGCCCGCCAAGCAGTTCGACATCGAGCCGGGAAAGGTAATCCGCTGCACCTATCCCTTTGAGCCGCCTGCGGACGGCCATTACGATTTCCTGGCCAAATTCAGCCAGAACGGGACCACGATCCCGCTCGGCGCTGACACCGGGTCACCGCACGGCGGCATTGACGCCCGCTTCGTCGCGGGCAAGCCCGCACCGAGGGCCATGGAAGCCTGGACCGACGCGCCCCATCTGCTGGACCGCGCTCCGCGCACGCTAAAACGCACGCTTGCCTTCACCGGCGACGCGGACATCTGGATAGAACCGTCACTGGAGAAAGTGTTCAGTGAAGACAAGATTGAGGCGGTGGGCCCGCTGACGCCGTCCGTTCAGCTTGGCCTTGCCCGGGGCGAACGCGAGGCGTTCCAAATCTGTGTGCGTCCCGCCAAACAGCCCATGATCAGCGTCACGCTCCAGTTGGCCGACCTGGTCCACGCCGACGGCGACGCGCGCATCACTCCCGCCGACGTGACGCTCAATGACGTGCGCTGCCTGCCGGTGCGTATACCCTCCCATTTCGAGGGACCGACCGGACTCTGGCCGGACGAACTGCCGCCGCACAAGCCCTTTGTCGCCGACCCCGGGACGACCGCCCCGCTGTGGGTCACCGTGCATGCCCGGCCGGGGCTGCCAGGCGGGGTGTATCAAGGCACGTGGAAGATCGTTGCCAACGGCGAAAAGCCGCGCCCGCTGGCCGTCGCGGTGCGCGTGTACGATTTCGACCTGCCCGCAACACCCCGGTTCAAGACCGACTTCGGTTTTTGGGACGAGGCAGCCGCGCGCGGCGCGAAAATCAAGGGAGGCGCGCTTGCAAAGGCCTACCTGGACAACGCGCTCGAACACCGCGTCACGCTGCGCGAACCGCTGATGATCAGCGGGCCCGAAGCCGACACGGCGGCGCTCAAGGACGCGCTGGCGCGCGGCGCCACCCAGATTTCCGTGTCGTCCGACCTGCGCAACGCGCCCGAGAAGCTCAAGGCGGTCAACGATTTGGTGGTCCGCGCCGGGCTCAAAGGGAAGGTCTTTGTCCCGCTGGCCTATGAGCCCATGGAACCGGCATGGCCCAAACTGCTGGAGGCCATCACCCAGTGGAAGGCCGCCGCGCCCGACATTCCCGTGTCCGTCAGCACCGTCGGCATCCGCCCCTTCCTGCCGGACACCTCCGACCTATGGTGCATCCACGCCCAGATGCTCGACACCCCCAACGGCATGGATATCCTCAAACGCATCGGCGGCGGACGCGAGGTCTGGTGGTACGTCAGCAATACGCCGCCCCGGCCCTACGGCAATTTCTTTGTAGATTTCGCGGGAATCGAGCACCGCATACTGTTCTGGCAGGCCTGGGCGCTCGGGATGAAGGGCATGCAGTACTGGAACATAGACTACATTCCCGCATGGCAGAATCCCGAGAGGAGTCTGCTCGACGCCACCCCCGTCAACGGTGACGGAGCGCTGGTCTATCCCGGCCCCGAAGGTCCGATCAACTCAATCCGCTGGGAAATCATCCGCGACGGCATTGAGGACTACGACTATTTCTCTCTGTTTGCGGATCGGCGCAACAGACTGCTGGAGCAGGGCGGCCGGGAGGAGTTGCTCGCCCGCGCCGTCGAGGCGTTCAACATGGAAAAGGTCGTGCCCAGTCTTGTCACGTTTACCCGCGACAGCCAGGTACTGCTCCAGAAACGCGCCGACATCGCGAACATGATTGAGGAAATGGACCGCGTCCTGAAGCCGGGGACCCGGAAGACTCCGGCGCCCGCCGTCACTGCCCCGGCACTACCCAAGCCGGATTCCCTGTCCAAGCCCGCCACCGCCGCCCATCCGGCACCTGCTCCGGAACCACTACCCGCTGTGCCACAGCCTGCCCAATACCCCCAAATCGGCGGCCACGGCAAGAACTTTGGCTTAGGAAGAAAGTAGCGGATTGGCATCTCTTACATCCCGCTGACAGGCACCCGATAGCCGTCATAAGCCCCAAAAAAGCCGCATCCTGACGGGACGTGTCCATCAGCAAAGGCCCCAAAAAAAACTTTCTTTGAGCACTCGCTTTTTTCTGATTTCCAAGGTAGAATCTAGATGTCTGTGGTTCACGAGGCCAACAATGCTGCGATTGGCCCGGTCAAGGAACCTCAAAGTTAAACTGCTTACCCGAGAAGTGTGTCTTCTCACAGTCTAATAAACCGCAACCCCGTGTCTGTATTGGTCAACAGATGAAAGGAACTGAACGAGACACAAGACGTGCTAAGGAGACTCAGCATGACCGCAACTAATGTGTGTTTTCTCCGATCCATGCTGTGGCGGGCACTGCCTGCCGTGGCACTTATCTTGATGGTCTTTGCCGCCATCCTCCCGGCCTTCCCGGCCACGGCGCAAACAAATCCGACCATCCCCACCGGAACCCGGACCGGCCAGATTTCTTCGAGCGACGGCCTGTGCTGCTCGATTCAACCGGGAATCCCCTCGCCAACAGCGGCCCGCAATGATGAATCCGGCGGGTTTGGCGCTGTCTCTTCCGTCAATCCACAGTCAAGGGGCAAGTCGGCACTGGAGCCAACGCTATACCGTTGCTCCGGCCCCCCCAATCAATCGCCTCTCTAGGGGCGGGCGGGTGCCCCGAGCCCGTGAAGATACCCTCCGGATCCCGGAGAATTCGCGGGTGGAAATCAGGGAAAACCCTACCGCCCAAGAGCGCAACACTGCGGTACGATTAGTTCAGAAACCTGATCAAAACGGTCGAGCGCAGGGCGTCGAATGAACACAGTTGAACCAATCACCCGATAGGTCTGTCTGCTGACGGCTGAAAATGCCCTTCAGGGTTCGCATCAAGGGTCGGCAGCAGCAAGGAACAGGACGAAGAGCACGGACTCTGGCCGAGGAGGCCCGACATGAACAACACACTTCCAAGCCGCTTTCAAGCCATCACGTGGCAGGCAATGCCTGTCCTGGCTCTCGCAATAATAATATTGTCCGCAAGTCTGCCGGCCCCGGCGGCTACGGCCCCGGTGGTTACGATTACGCCGTCACGCCTGGACTTTGGCGCCGTCAAGGTGGGCCAAAGCGCCTCCTCCTCGGTAACCGTCGCCAACAGCGGCACGGCCACGCTGCAAACAAGCCTGATCAGGATCACCGGCTCCCAAAGCAGCCAGTTCACTTCCAACGATCTGGACTGGTACACCCTGGGACCGGGAATATCCGTAACATTCACCGTGACCTACAAGCCGACGGTCGCGGGCACGGCCACAGCATCCTTCCAAGTCACCTCCAATGACGCACGTGGCGTTGTCGGTATCACGCTGACCGGCAAGGGCACCACCACAACTCCCGCTCCGAAGCTCACCGCATCGCCCACGTCGGTCGCATTCGGCAGTGTTGCCGTCGGCGCGACAAGCGCGGTTTCCAAGGTGCAGTTGAAGAACAGCGGCACGGCCACGCTCAAGGTCACCTCGCTGACCCTCACGGGCACGAATGCCGGCGATTTCGTGCTGTCGTCCGCCACGCTGCCGCTGCAGGTAGTGCCGGGCGGGTATGCCAACGTTTCCGTGTCGTGCAAGCCCAAGGCGGCGGGCCCGCGTGCGGCCACCCTGGCCGTCGGCTCCAATAACCCCGGCGGCACCGTGTCGGTTCCCCTTTCGGGACAGGGAATCGCACCAAACCTTGCGCTCAACCCGACATCCGTCTCCCTCGGCAGTGTTGCGGTGGGCGCAACGAGCGCCTCCTCCTCCGTCCAGTTGAAGAATACCGGCACCGCCGCCCTGAGCGTCACCTCATTGACTCTTGCGGGTGCGAACCCCGGTGACTTCGTTCTGGCCACCACGGCGCTGCCGCTGCAAATTGCAGCGGGCGCCTCCGCGAACGTTTCCGTGACGTGCAAACCCGTTGCGGCGGGAACGCGTTCCGCCACCCTGTCCGTCGGCTCCAATAACCCCGGCGGAACAGTGGCCGTGTCCCTTTCCGGCCAGGGAACCGCACCGAACCTCACGGTCTCCCCGACTTCGATCTCGTTCGCCAATGTTGCGCTCGGAGCAACGAGCGCCACCTCCACGGTGACCCTGAACAACACCGGCACCGCCACCCTGAGCGTCAGTTCACTGACCCTTGCGGGCACGAACCCGGGCGATTTCGTCCTGTCTTCGGCCACGTTGCCGCTGCAAATCGCGGCAGGCGCTTCTGCCAGTGTGTCCCTTGCCTGCAAGCCCACCGCGATGGGCGCTCGCTCGGCCACCCTGGCCGTGGGTTCCGACAGTCCCGGCGGCACGGTGACCGTGGCCCTTTCCAGCCAGGGAACCGCGCCGAACCTCATGGTCTCCCCGACATCGGTCTCATTTGGCGACGTTGCGGTCGGAG
>CALDSM010000838.1 GCA_937923585.1 uncultured bacterium | reverse complement strand
AAACCCATTTTGACAATACCTCTTTGTGACTACTCGCAGAAATGGCGGCATGCCGCTTCCACCGCAGAAGAGGTCTCCGGCCTCTTTCCGACCTTGCCCCCGTTATTGAGTGCGCGCGGCCATGCCGCTGCTGTCCCAGGCACACCAGCCTCTAATTGGCAATTCGGGGAGAATTGCCAATCAGAGATTGGCGTACCCGGGGAGAAAATCGTCACATTCAGGATGTCCCACACTTCAGCTGCGTGCATTCCTGACATGTTCCGTGACCTGTTCGACCGTGTCCAGCCAGATCCCGTTTTCGGGGTCTTTCGCAGCGCGGCACAGATGCTCCAAAGTGTCCAGGATGACTGTTTGCCGCTCCCCGACGGGCCCGGCGTCGTGTCCGGCGAGAATGAGCCAGCCGCCCTCGGCAAGGGCGGCGTTCAGCAGGACATCCACCCCGGTGCTGTCCGTGTTGTCCATGGTGACCGCGTACAACTGGTGCAGGTCACAGTAGGCGGGGTCATTGTGCATCTCACTGAAGAAGAGCCGTCCCGCCAGGAAATGGCGTGCCACCAGGGGCACATAGCTTTGCACGGACGCGCCCCGGCCCACCGTGGTCTGGCCGCAGGGATAGGCGAAGGTGCGGGGCTGAACGCCGAGCAGTTCCGCCAGTTGGCGGTTGGCCTCCAGCAGTTCCCGCTGTTCAACCTGGTCCAGCGACATCTCCTCCAGCGCGTTGCCGCGGGAGAAGCGGAAGTTTCCGCTGCACGGATGGGTCACGGAATGGTTTCCAATCTCGTGTCCGGCGGCAACGGCCGCGCGCCAGGGCTCCAAGTGTTCACGCACCGCCTTCGGGAGCGGGTAGAAGGTCGCGTGAATGCCGTGCCGGTCCAGCAGGGGAATGGCATGGCGCCATTGTGATTCGCGGCCGTCATCAAAGGTGAGGCTCAGCGCCATGCGTTTGCCGGCGGGCCAGGAAAACTGGGGCGAATTCATGTGCATGTTCTGTCCATCCCGCACTCCGTCATTTCCATCCCGCACTCCGTCATTCCCGCGAAGGCGGGAATCCAGGGTTCCGCACACGGCCCCAGATTCTCGCTCACACCCCTGGATTCCCGCCTTCGCGGGAATGACGGAGAGAATGGCGGGAATGACGAAGTGGCGGGGCTTATCGCGCGCGGTCTTGGACTATCGCCCATATTCAAGCATTTCCTACACGCCCGGCCTGTCATGGCAATGAAAACGAGAACCATTTCCCTCACACGATCGTTCTTTCGCTTTCCGCGTCAAAGAAATGGGCGCAGTTCATGTCCACGTCGAGCACGTGCTGCGTGTTCACTTCCGGCTCGACGCCGGTGTTGATGCGCGCCGTGATGTTTTGTCCGCCGAGGTTGAGGTAGAGGTTGATGTCAAACCCCATCGGCTCGACAACCTCGATGAGCGCCTTGATGCTGCTTCTTGCCGCGCCCTGGGACGTGCCGATTTCGCGCAAATGCTCCGGGCGGATGCCCAAGATGACCTTCTTGCCCAAGTACCCCTTCAGCGCGGCATGCCGTTCCGGCGGAACCGTAAGCTGCACCGTGTTGTTCTTGTCCAGGAACTGGACGGTGCCGTTTTCGCCCGCCAACCGTCCCTCAATCATGTTCATAGGCGGGCTGCCGATGAACCCGGCCACGAACTTGTTCACGGGGTGATGGTACAACTCCAGCGGTGCGGCCACCTGCTGGATGACGCCGTCGAGCATGACCACGATCCGGTCACCCATGGTCATCGCCTCAACCTGGTCATGGGTCACATAGATCATCGTGGACTGGAGCCGGTGGTGCAGCTTGGATATTTCGGTGCGCATCTGCACGCGCAACTTGGCGTCCAGGTTGGAGAGCGGCTCGTCGAAAAGGAACACCTTGGGCTGGCGCACGATGGCCCGGCCCACCGCCACGCGCTGGCGCTGTCCGCCCGACAGCGCCTTGGGCCGCCGGTCCAGCAGCGCCGTAATGCCTAGTATCTCCGCGGCCTCGCGCACGCGCCGGTCAATTTCCTTCTTGGGATACTTGCGCAGCATCAGGCCGAAGGCCATGTTCTTGTACACGGTCATGTGGGGATACAGCGCGTAATTCTGAAAGACCATGGCGATGTCGCGGTTCTTCGGCGGCACATCGTTGACCAGCGTGCCGCCGATGTGAATTTCCCCGCCCGTCACCTCCTCCAGGCCGGCGATCATGCGCAGGGTCGTGGACTTGCCGCAGCCCGAAGGCCCCACCAGCACCACGAACTCCCTGTCCTCCACCACCAGGTTGGCGTCCCTCACCGCCTGTATCCCGCCCGGAAACACCTTGCTCAGATTCTTTATCTCGACCCGTGCCATGCAGTCATCCCTGTGGACCTGTGTGCGGGCATGCCAGACACCGCCACCGCCGCAAAACGGCGGGGCACGGAACGATGATAGCCAATGCGAAAAATGGCAATCAAACACCCCGAAAGCGCGGGACCAAAGAAAGACGGGAATCCGTCGGCGTGGAAAGAACTACTTCTTGTCCGCCGCTTTCAGTTCCTCGACGAAGGCGATGTACATTTCCTTGGCCTCGTCCAGACTCTTTCCGGCCAGTTCCTTCCAGCCGTCATACTTGGCGCGGCCAACGAAATCGAACATGCCGGGGCGGTCGCCCGTGGCATCGCCCACGGTGGACTGCTTGTACAGGGCGTACAACTTGAGTTTCGCAAGGTTGTCCGGCGCTTCCGAAAGCTGGGTGACTTCCTTGGACGCGGTTTCAAAACGGACGGTAAGGTCATCAGACATGGCAACATCTCCCATGGTTATTGTCAGATTTCATAGTAGCGGGATAAATGGGCGAAGTCAAGTTTTCACCCCCCCTACCTATCGGTAGTTAAGTCAATCCTCCTTATGGTCACCCCGACCAGATTGAACTTTGTGGGCCACTGAATGCCGGAACTCTAATGAAATCAGAAACTTGCCGCAGAACGGAACCTTTTCTGTGATTCATGCGTTTAACAAGCGCTCTTCAAGTTGCCGTCGCCGACACATTGCGCCACCGCGCGGGCGGCTTCACCGCGGGATATTTGCATTTGCCGAGTGCGAAGTTCTTACGCCGGCGGCATTGGATGAGGCAAAACACGAAAGGACCCGGCCCGTGGCATGGTTTACAAAGACGCGCGTGAAATACGCCCTTGCGGGCGCCGGCGCCCTCTATGTGGTCCTATTCGTGGGCTATCTGGTCTATGCGGGTACCCGTTCGTCCGCACCGGTCGGACCTTCGGAGTTGGAGGCGCATCCTGAGAGACAGGCCGAAATCGTGGCGCGTCGCCATGCGGAGGAATTGCGCGACCAGTTGCAGCTCACCGAGGAACAGACCCAGAAGATCGCAGTGATTTTCCAAAAGTACGATGCGAGCCAGTTTGCGGGCGGCGATCTGCGGGAGAGAATGCGCGCGCAGCGCGGGGAAATCGAACTGGTGCTGACACCCGGCCAGAAGGCGCTTTGGGAGCAACTGCGGGGCCAGTTCCGCGGTCCGGGCGGCCCCGGTGGATTCGACGGGACGGGTGGTCCCGCCGGAATGCCCCCCCCCGGCGCACCGGGCGGACAGGTCACCCCGGAACGCATGGAACAGTTGAAGCAAAGCATGACCCCGGAACAGCGCGACCGTTTTGACAAGGCCATGCAGCGCATGCAGCAAATGCGCGGACAGGGTGGCCCCCGGCGCGACGGCGAGGTGCGGGGAAAGGGCATGGGAGAACAGAGAGACCCGGAAAAGGCCAGGAACCCCAACAAGGTCAAGGGGCAGGGAAAAGGCCCGAAGAAGAACAGAACTCCGGAACAATACTGAAATGGCCGTCGAACCGCCTGCGCAACGAAAGCTGAGGCGATTCAGCGAGAAGGAAACAGGACCGCCGAACATGAACAAACGCGGCTTTACTCTGATAGAACTGCTGGTGGTCATCGGCATCATCGGGATTTTGGCCTCGCTCCTGCTGCCAGCGCTGGCACGGGCGCGCGAGGCGGCGCGCCGGGCAAGCTGCGCCAATAACCTCAAGCAGTGGGGGCTGGTGTTCAACATGTACTCGGGCGAGGCGCCGAGCGGCCTTTATCCGCCGCTGGAAATGGAACTGGGCTGCGGCGGGCGGGCCTGTTTCGCATTCGGGCCGATGATCAACGCCGTCTACCCCGAGTACCTCACGGACGCGGCCATTGTGTTCTGCCCGTCCGACGCGCTGGACAACCTGTCGAACCACCGGTTGCCCGATGGCACGCTGACGCTGCTGAGGAAGGTGAACGGAAGCAACCGGCAGGAGGGCGTGGAGGCGATGGACGCCAGCTACACCTACGTGCCCTGGATGCTCGACCGCTGCTCGGACACGGACCCGCTCGATTTCTCGCTGCGCATCATGCGCCAACTGCTGGCCGAGGCGGACGTGATCGGGCTTTCGGACGCGGACATCATCTTCATGTCCGAAGGGCCCGACCAGTTCATTGACGTGAGCCGCAGCCTCTTCCGTGCCTGCCGTCCCTACCGCCGGGCGCCCGACTCGGACGCGGCCGCCGCGGCCGCGCTGCGCAGCGCGGTGGACAGCGACCGGACGGTCCCCAAAGGCAGCGGCAACGCGGGGGGAACGATTGTGTACCGGCTGCGGCAGGGAATTGAGCGGTTCCTGATTACGGACGTCAACAACGCCGCCGCGGGCGCAAAGTCACAGAGCGACATCTTCATCATGTACGACAACGTGGCGCTGAAGGCGGACAAGTTCAACCACATCCCGGGCGGTGCCAACGTGCTGTACATGGACGGCCACGTGGACTTCATCAAGTATCCCGGCAAGACTCCCGTGAATCCCAAGATGGCGGCGGTGTCGCACGCGTTTGACATTCGATAGCGGACTGGCCGGGCCCCGGTCTCAAAAAGCGGCGGTATGGCCGCCGCACTCAATAGAAGCAACGCCCCGCCATAGCCCGCGCTACAATTCCTGTCCGCACTCCTTGCAGAACTTGGCGTCTTCGTCATTGTGGGTGCCGCAGGCGCGGCATTTGACCACCACCCGTTCCGCGGGCGCCTGCCCAAGGTTCACGTGCGCCTCCTCCAGCGCGTCCCCAATCACGCCGCCCGCCATCCGCGCCAAGGGTTCAACATCCTTTCGCGCACGCTCGGGATCGAGAATCACGCCCGAGCCGGCCGCGCCAAGCAGGCCGATGCGCGAGACAATGCCCCCGACGAAGATCAAACCAAACCCGATGAGCGCGCGCACAAACCCTGCGGCCATCTTGGAAGGCACATCTGGTTCAAAACTGCCGAAGTTGAAAGCAAATGTCACGAAGCAAGAGGCAAACAGAAGGAACCCCACTGCCACCAAACCCATGCCGATGTAATAGAACGCCTTGCGCTCCTCCGAAATCTGTCGCCTGGCCATGACTTCCTCCGGTCTGCAGTTGAGTGTCTCCTCGGAAGGCAAAGAGATACTACTTCAGCACTGCCGCAAATTCAATATATGCGGTTTGGGCACCGACGTTCTTGCGATTTGCCCGGTCCACTTCGCAACCACGGGCCACGCCGCACGGAAGGGAACAGTTGTGGTTCGGCCGGCACCGGTTGCACACTGCGGTTCTCACTGCGTAACGCCAGTCTGCCGCGCCACTATTGATGCCGCTTGGACAAATCAAACGGTGACTGCCCAGAATGACCCCAACTGAAGCCCTCCGCTCTGCATTTTGGTCTGTCTGTTGCGGTGGATCATTCTTTGAACGGCCTCCTTGGCCTATTCAATAACGGCTTGTTTGTTGTTGAACCGCGTTGGCCGCAACAAGCTTGTGCACGCCACGCCCTTCATTTCTTATGAATTCTTATGAATTACACGGCATGCCACGGAGCACAGAATAGCAGGGTATTCTGCACAAATTGTGACGCTATATGCGTTGCGACTGGGGAGCCATGCGGCCCAACCGCAGGGCTAAATGAGAAACAGGGCAGTCAGACGCCCGCGTTCTTCCGGGATTCCCTCCAGAAGAAACAGCCCCTGCTTCAGCGAACGACGCGGATCCCCGCCAGCGTCCGGCATAGGGCGGCGTACTCGGCGCGGTTCATGGGGTATCCGCCGAAACGCGCGGCGTTGTAGGCGCCGAAGATTTCCAGCACGGGCGCTTGCTCCAGCCAGGAGCAGCGCCGCACATCGTCGGCGATTTCCTCCGCCACCCGCCCCGCACAGGGGATGCCCAGCCGTTCCAAACGCCTGACCAACCCGTGATACAGGCGCACCGCCCGGGTCTGGTCGGGTGTGAGCGGGAAGCGCCTTGCACGGCTCCGCCCGCGCACCAGACGCAGCAGTGCCAGCAGCAGGATCGCAGCAATACCGGCGGGGATCATCACGGCCGTTTCCCGGGGCAGCCGCCGCACGGCAGTCATGCCGGAATCCGCAATTTCAGAAAATTTCGGCAGCCCGCCCCCCCGGCCGACG
Organism: uncultured bacterium; assembly: GCA_937923585.1. Classification (GTDB taxonomy): domain Bacteria; phylum Hydrogenedentota; class Hydrogenedentia; order Hydrogenedentales; family CAITNO01; genus CAITNO01. The sequence goes on along the minus strand of CALDSM010000838.1, from coordinate 5,330 downwards.
AAACGGTCCAGCCGCCATCCGCCCTGGAATCCCATGACGCTCTGGTACCAGAACATCTTCCCGCGCAGGACCTGCCGGGAAACGGCGGCGCGCAGTGTTCCGAACCGGCTTGAATCCAGATTTGTCTGCGGTGAGGGGTCAAAGCGCACCCAGCCCAGGCCGTTGAAGTACGCCTCAACCCACAAATGCGCCATGCTTGCGCGAATGGTATAGGCGCGGTCCACCGGACTGAAATCGCCGCCGCGGTAGCCGGACACGACGCGCGCCGGAATGCCGCGGCTTCGGGCCGTAAGCGCGAGGGCGCTCGCGAAAAGCTCGCAGTGGCCACGCCGCGTGCGCGTGAGGAAATGGTCCACGCCGTTTCTGGCGGGCAGCGGCGGCAGGTTCAGCGTGTACTGGAAATCACGCCCGCTGAGCCAGGCATCCAGCGCCCGCATTACTTCGTACGGTGACTCCTTGCCGCGGACCACCTTCTCGACAATCCGCTCCGTTTCGGGAAGCAGTTCATGGTAGGTGAGCAGTTGCAGGTCGTGCGGCGGCATGCTTGCGGCGTAGTCCCAGCCGGCACCAAGGAGATCCTCCTTCGTGAAGCGGGCCACCTCCGAATACACGTCATAGCTGAGCCTGCGCGGTCCCGGCGCCTCCAACTGCACGGTGAAATCGAGATCGGAACCCCAATGTACGCTCATCCTTCGCGCCCCCGCGGGCAGTTGAACCGACTGGACCAGATCCAGGCAGGGCATGGCGGAGGTGGGCAGGTCGTCCACGAAGATGACCTGGCGCACAAGCCTTGTCCCGCTGCGGCGCGGCCGTTCCGTCTGTTTGTCGGCAAACTGCGCGGACGCCGCGGTCGGGCCGGAAAGGGACGCGATCCCGGGCACATAATGGCTCTGAAGCCCGACGCGCGACCACTCGGAACCCGTGAAGCGCGAGAGCGTGGTCACCCGCCAGTAAAGCTGGTCGGCCGGCATGTAGAAGCCGTCCGGCTCTTCCGGAAACGCGGCCCGCATCACGGCGCGCTGGTCCTCATAGATGCTGGTGCCACCGCCGAGACGCACGGTTTCGGAGAGCCCGGTGACGGACCGCGCGCGCTCCTCCCGCCCGAAAAGGCCCGCCTCAACGCGCGGTGTGACGAGGAACAGCCCGACAGTCAGCACAAGCGCGACTGCGGACAGCAGTGCCAGGGCGGCAAAAAGGCCGGCGTCAAACACACCGCCCGAGTTTGCCCCGCCCGGCCGCAGCGTTCCCGAAAGATCGGCGACGCGCGCGGGCCGGATGCGGTCCATGTTTCCCCGTTCCACCTGTATGCGCAGGGCGACGAACGCCCAGATGACCGCAACGATGAAACCGGCGAGCACCAGCGCGATGCCGGGCTCGGGCCGCTGCACCACCGCGGCCAGCAGCAGAAAGAAGGACATCAGATAAATCTGGTACCAGATCTTGCCGCTCTTTCCGCCAATCATGAGCCAGCCCTGGATGAAGACCACCAGCGCGATCACCGCCTGCATGAGGCCGAGCTGGAAGAGGCTGAGCGGTATGAAACACCCGTAGGTGATGCAGGCCGCACGCTTCAGCGTGGTGAACCACGGGCGGCTGCGTTCAAGCCGCTCGCCCGGCTCCGCGAGGGCGAGAAACAGCAGCGGGGGCAGCATCATGACCGCCCCGTATTCGCGCACGTTAAAGAGGGCCAGATACCCCATTCCCACCACAACATACGACGCGGTGCGCAGCACGGTATCCACCCGGTCACGCATGGAGCACGTCCTCCGGTTCAAGCACGCGCATGCCTTCCGGTCCGGCGTCGCGCCCCCACTTCTCCGGATCGGCGCTCACGCAGACCAGCCGCACGGGCTCGCCCTGCAGCCGGCGCGCCTCGTTGGCGAGGCGGGCCCCGTTCTCGCCGTCGTCGGGCTGCACACAGGCAAGCAGTTCCAGGATGCGCCGTTCCTGGTGGGAGCCCTTGCCCAGCGGCAACTGCGCGTCGTCCAGGACCAGGCCGACCGAGTACTGGCGGTTCAGCAGCGTGACGGCGATGGAGGCGGTGATTTCAACCGCCTCCTCAAAGCGCTCTTCAAAATCGGGCAAATGCGCGGCCCGGGCGGTGTCCAGAAAGAACACGACGGAGCGAACGTTTCCCAGGCCCATCTCGCGAACCATCCACGTGCCGACACGGGCGCTGATGCGCCACGCGATGAGCCGCAGGTCGTCGCCCGGCACGTATTCGCGCAGGGACATGTACTCGTCGCCGTCGTTCGTGCGGCGCTGGGGCATCAGGCGCGCGCCGGGCATGCGCTCAACGGCGGCGGTGCGCAGGCTGCGCACGCGCGGGTACACCAGCACCTCGCGGGTGTCGCGCAGGATGCGGCGACGCTCGCTGAAGCCGAAGGGAAACGCGGACGCCACGGTGTAGTCGGGCAGCATCATCACGCCGCGGCGGGCCGCCTCGTGCTCTACATCCAGCTGCACCGCGCTGCGCGCGGGTATTTTGAGCGCGAAGGCCGCGGTCTCGCCGTCCCGCACGCCGTCCTCAATGCGCACGGACACGGACGGCAGAAAGCGCTTGTGGTTGCGGACGGTGGCGTGCACGAGAAACGTGTCGCCCCTGAACACGGCATGCGGCGCCTCGCGGTCGAAGGAGAGTCCGGCCAGGTTGGCACGGGCCAGCACGCCGGAGAGCACCAGCAGGCTGAGCACGCCGCCCAGCACAATGTAGAGCAGGTTCTCGCCCGTATTCCACGCCGAAACCAGCAGCAGCGCCGCGATGATGGCCATCACCACGCCGGGCCATCCAAGATCGCCCCTTGAACTGCTGTTCCTGGCAGCGGACACTTACACTGGAATCCTGATATTCTGAACAATTTCGGAAATGATGCGCTCGCGCTCTCGGGCGGACGCGGAAAGGTCAGCGCCGCGCGCGCGCACCAGGATGCGGTGGCCAAGCACGGGCACGGCCAGCGCCTTGACGTCGCCGGGGGTCACATAGTCGCGGCCGTCCATCATGGCCTTCGCCTGACTCGCCTCGTAGAGCCCCTGGCAGCCGCGGGGCGATGCGCCCAAGCGCACCTGCTCGTGCGACCGGGTCGCCCGCACGATGTCCAGGATGTACTGCTGGACGCTGTCGTCCACGCGGACCACGCCGACCAGCCCCTGCAGGGCGATCAGATCCGCCGCGGAAATGGCGGGCGCCAGACCCGCGATGGCGTCCATGGGATCGTGGCGGCGCATGACCCGGCGCTCGTCCGCCTCGGGCGGATAGCCCACCTCGACACGGAGCAGGAAACGGTCCAACTGCGACTCCGGCAGCGTGTAGGTGCCCTCATGCTCTATCGGGTTCTGCGTGGCGATGACCATGAACGGCCTGGGCAGTTCATGCGAGACGCCGTCTATGGAAACGGTGTACTCGCTCATCGCCTCGAGCAGCGCGCTCTGGGTCTTGGGCGGGGTGCGGTTAATCTCGTCGGCCAGGACCACGCTGGCAAAGATCGGTCCCCGGCGGAACTCGAATTCGGCCGTGCGCGGGTTGAGAATGGAAACCCCGAGAATGTCGGACGGCAGCATGTCGCTGGTGAACTGAATGCGCGTGAACGTGCAGTCAATGGACTTGGCGATGCTCTGCGCAAGGGTGGTCTTGCCTATGCCGGGCACGTCCTCGATCAGCAGATGGCCCCTTGCAAGCAGCCCGATCACGCAGAGCTTGACCACCTCGTGCTTGCCAAACACCACCTGTTCAACATTTTCAATGATCCGGTTAATCTTTCCGAGACTGCTTTCGTCCATGCCTGTCTTCCTGTGGGGCCGTCGTGGCCGGGTGCATTGTATCCGCTTTCAGCCCCTCCGGCAAAAGACATTCCGCTGGTGCCCGCGGCGGGGCGCAGCGGCAGTCCGCCCTTCACAAAGAACCGGGGCGTCTGCCGTCCTTCGGGCCATGCAGACGCCCCGGATGATTCGCGCGGAACCGCCCGTGGAGGACTATTCGCCGCGGCGGAACTTGTAGTGGAGCGTGTCGTTGTAGTGGGGCTGCACGAAATCATTCACGGACTCTTTCCAGGCATCCACGCTTTGCCCGGGTTGGACGTCCGCGATGATCTCCTTCTGGCGCTCGGTCAGCGGCACGTCCTCCTTGACCACATTGCAGGTGATGAACACCATGAGGTCCTGCAGCTTCTGGGTTTGCGTGTTGGAGCGGAAGAGGAAATTGACCACCGGGATGTCGCCCAGGATCGGCATCTTCCTCGTTGAGGAGGTGCCCGACGACTTGCGCAGACCGCCGATAAAAATGGTCTGGCCGGTGGACATGCGCATGGTGGACTCGATCTGGCGTTTGTCTTCAATGGGCACGCCCTTGAAGTCGCCGTTCTCGAAACTCTCCTTGCCGCTCACCTTGCAGATGATGTGGTCGTCGTTGGTGACCTGCGGGGTGATGGTGAAGATGGTGCCCACGTCCTTGAAGCGGGTGCTGGTCTGCGAGCCGCCGTTGCTGGTCTGCGACAGATCCGTGTAGGGAATTTCCTGCGAAATGCTGATGGCCGCCTCCTTGTTCTCCACCGTCATCACCACGGGATTGGACAGGAGCCGCCCGTTCTGGTTGCGCACTTCGGCCTCAATAAGCCCGGACCAGTCTATGTTCTTGGTGAGCAGGCCGAAATTGAGCAGGCCGGCGGCGCTTTGCAGGGTCTCCATGTCCGTGGATAAGTCCATGTTCTGCAGGTTGCCCACCTTGGGCCCGTCGGGCCCGAGCGCCGCGCTGCGGCGGCTCTGGCGTTTGACCGCCGACGCCAGCCATTTCACGCCCGTGTCAGCGTTGTCGTTCAGCGTGACATCCACCACCATGGTCTCGATCATGACCTGCTTGACCGGCTTGTCAAGCGTCTCCACCAGCTGTTTCACCTGTTCAACCACGATGGGCATGTCTGTCACGATGAGATGGCGCGACCTGAGGTCGCCGGACAACTGCCCGATCGTCGGGGTCAGGACCTTCTGGAGCGCCTTCACGATCTCGTCTGGCTCCGCGTAATTGAGCGCGATGGCTTCGGTCACGGTGGGCAGCACCGGCTTGCTGACATCAAGTTTCTTGACAAGCTCCGTGATTTCGTCAATGCGCGTTTTCGGGGCGGAAAGCACCAGAATGTTCGGGCCCTTGTTGACGGAGACGCTGATGTTGGTCTTGTCCGGCCAGGTGGCGGTGAGTTCCTTGATGAGGCTCTGCACATCCTCGCCCTTGGCCGTCTCCAGTTTGATCATCGTCGTGGCTGTGTTGGCGGCCACGGCCTCCTCGTAGGGCACGATGCGGTAGATGCCCTCCTCCTCGATCATGCCCAGGCCGTTCATGC
>CALDSM010000837.1 GCA_937923585.1 uncultured bacterium | reverse complement strand
GCTCATGGGCTCCACCACACCCAGCATCGCATTGGCGCAAAGGGCGGCGTCCACCGCATTGCCGCCGGATTGCAGGATGGCCAGCCCCGCCATGCTGGCCAGGGGCTGGCTCGTGCAGACCATGCCGTTGCAGCAGGCCACGCTGGACCGGTTCTGGTTGCGCAGGCTGACGCGCTCGCGGTTCATGGTTGGTCCTTGCTGTGGCGTCTCCCGGGCGGCTCTCACTTGGCTGCCGCCCATCCATACCGCCGCAGCGGATGCGGCCATGGTTCCTGCGAGGAATTCACGGCGTTTCATCATGTTCGCGTTCTCCGTCATGCGTCGAACCTTTGACAATTCTTATGGTAACACGTTGACCGACTGGAGTGATGGCATCCACCGCTCTCTTCTGACCGCATGGGCCATGCCGCCGCTTTGGCTGGAGTATGGGACGGGCGGGACAGGTGAGACGAGTGGGACAGCCAAAACATGGTCGTTGCCGCCGCGGTCCATCACAGGCCGCGCGAGCGCCGGGTAGAAGTGAACCCGCCGGGGTGCTACAGTATTGCCGGTCAGGGACAGCCCGCTGTCCGCGCCGTTTTGAACCCAGCATTCCGAGGAACAGCCATGCTTACCGACAACATTCTTGATCTTATCGGCAACACCCCGCTCATCCGGCTGCGGAAGGAGTCCATTTTCGTCAAGGCGGAGTTTCTCAACCCCGGCGGCAGCATCAAGGACCGCGTGGCGCTGTCCATGATCGAGGGCGCCGAGGCGAAGGGGCTGCTCAAGGCCGATTCGATCATCGTGGAGCCGACCTCGGGCAACACGGGCATCGGCGTGGCGCTGGTGGGCCGCCTGAAGGGATACAGGGTGCGCATCATCATGCCGGAGAACATGAGCGAGGAGCGCAAGAAGCTCATCATTGCCATGGGTGCCGAACTGGTGCTGACACCGGCCAATGAAAGCATCGGCGGCGCGGTGGCGCTCGTGAACAAAATGCGGGAGGAGGACCCGCGCGTGTTCGTGCCGCAGCAGTTCGAGAACCCGGACAATCCCCGCGTGCATTATGAGCAGACGGCACGGGAACTGTGGCGGCAGATGAGCGGTGACATTGACTGCTTCGTGGCCGGCGTGGGCAGCGGCGGCACGCTCCAGGGCGTGGGCAGGTTTCTCAAGGAGCACAGGCCGGGCGTCAAGATTGTGGCGGTCGAGCCGAAGAACGTGGCCGCGCTGCTCGGGCATGAGCCGGGCCTGCACCAGATCCAGGGCATCGGCGACGGGTTCATTCCGGCCGTGCTCGACGTCTCGCTCGTGGACGACGTGATTGAGGTGAGCGACGAGGACGCCATCGAGACCACGCGCCAACTGGGCCGGGACCACGGCCTGCTGGTCGGCATTTCCTCGGGCGCAAACGTGTGGGCGGCGCGGCAGCTGGCCGGACGGGTCGGCGGAAACATCACATCGGTCCTGCCCGACCGCGCGGAGCGGTATTTCAGCACGGCATTGATGTAGAATAGCGGGCTCGAATCCAGGATTCAGCATTCAACGCCCAAGATTCTGAAAACCGTCCGCCAAGGAGTCCCCTGATGAAAAAAACGCTTAAGATCGCCGGCGGCGTGCTGGCAGGCATCTTTGTAGTCCTGGTTTTGGCCAAGATTTCGGCCGACAGGACGTACTTCAAGGATTATGACCCGAAACTGCCTTTTGACGTGAAAGTGACCGAGTCCGCCAAGGTGGAGGACACGGGTGACTTCTTCGGCATCCAGCGCAGCCGGCGTTTCGAGAAGGTCGTCTTCTCGATGCAGACCCGAAAAGACGAACGGATGCCGGTGATTCTGACGCTGCCGGCGCAGCGGGCGGGAAAAGTCCCCGCCATCGTGTTTCTGCACGGAATCGGCCAGAGCAAGGGCTTTGTCGAGGAAATCTGCACGCCCTTCAACGAGGCGGGTTTCGCCATGGCCTGCTTTGACCAGTCCATGCAGGGCGAGCGCAAGATCAAGGGCAATGCGCTGCAGCAGGCGGTCGCGTTTCGGCAGCGCCCCTGGAAGACCATCAACGACGGGCGCCGCCTGATTGACTATCTCCAAACCCATCCCGACATTGACCCGGAGCGCATCTACCTGATTGGCGCGAGCTACGGCGCCATCACGGGCACCTCGCTCACCGCGTTCGACAAGCGCATCAAGGCGGCCGATCTTGTGGTGGGCGGCGCCAACATCCGCGTGCTGCTGGACGCGCCGCTGATCACCAACGCGGTACACCAGCCCGTCCTGCACTGGCTTGGAAAGCAGATCGTGGCGACCATCATGCAGCCGGCCGATCCGATGAACTGGGCGCCCGGCACTTCGGGAACGCCGGTGCTGATGCAGAACGGCTCGCTCGACACGCTCGTCACACCCGACGCCGGCAAGGAACTCTACAAGTACCTGGGCGAGCCGAAAGAAATCCGCTGGTATCCCTGCGACCATCCCGGCCTGGACAAGACCCAGGCGAAAGTGATTCTCCAGATTCTGGATGAGGGGCTTGTTTGGCTGAAGGAGAAGGACAAACTGTTCCAGGAGAAGGGCTCGACACTGGCGAGCCTGAAGTAAGGAACCCGGAGTTCAGCGCATATTCCCGAACTCGCGAGTCCCTTATGGAGTGCGGCGGCAACGACGCCGCTTTGGCTTGGCTGACGTTGCCCGACAGCAATAATTGGCTTTTCAGCACGGCTTCAATGTGAGGAGTGCAGGCGTGCGCAAGGGCAAGATTGTCGAATGGAACGATGAAAGAGGTTTCGGCTTCATTATGCCCGACGACGGTGGGCACAAGATCTTCTTTCACATCAACGACTATCCCCAGTTTCAAGGACGCCCGTATGTGGGTCAAGAGTCCTTCTTTGAGACGGTAAGAACAGACCGCAGCGAGAAGGCAGTCGAAATCATCACTTTGGATCTTGTATCAAGGAGGATCCAGCACCAGCAATTCAAGGCGGTCCACAGGCGCCAGAATTCAGACGACCACTCTGGGTGGTGGGCCGTACTCTTCCTGGCGGGTGTAGTGTTGATGGCGTTGTTTAGGCGTGTGCCGCCGACAACTCCAATCGTGTACGCACTGGCCAGCATTTTCTCCATATTGGCGTACGGGTCTGACAAGAAGAGAGCGGAAGAAGGTCTGTGGAGGATTTCAGAAAACACACTTCACCTAATGGCACTTTTGGGAGGCTGGCCGGGTGCTCTGTATGCCCAGCGCCTATACAGGCACAAAACGCGCAAGGAATCGTTCAGGGCCGTATTTTGGTTCACAGTAACCGCCAATTGCGCGGCCCTGGCGACGGTTTCCGTTTTTGGCCTGCAGGCCACGCTTCTTTTCATCGAAGGCTGGGCCAGGTGGGCGAACAGCCAGATGGCTGCGCATTGAACAGAGAACTCAACGCGTCTTGGAACAGGCCCTATTTTGGCGGCTCGGCGATGTATTCGATCGTGTAGTGCAGTTGCAGGATCTGGCCGGGGTTGAGCGTGGTGGTGGGGGTGCGCACGTCCATGTTGAGCTGCGGACGGTCGGGATGCCAGAACATGTACAACTGGCCCACCTCTTCCGGGACATAGGTAATCAGCGCGCCGAACTTCGCCTCGTGGTTGAAGAAGGCAAACCCACCGCCCCGCGCGTTTTGCAGTTTCTCCGCGTCGGGTCCATCATCCACGTACCAGCCGCGGTTCATCACCGTCCATTCCGGCGCCTTGGCATACACCGTGAGCGTGTCGGCGTCCTTGGCGTGCGTGCCGGGGTCGAACCCGGTCTGCGAGTCAAAACGCCACTTCTGCGGCGCGGTCCCGCCCTGGGTGAGGCTGAACGACACCTGTACCTTTTCCGGCGCGTCTTCCGACAGCCGGAAGATGCGGGTCTCCACGGTGCCGTCGTCCAGCTTCTTCGTGAGCGTGACGGCATCCTTCGTTGCTTCCGCCGCGCACTCCATGTGCGCCGTGCGCTTGTAGCCGCCGGAGATGACGAAGGTTTCGAGGATGCCCTTGTCCATGTCGGGGGTTTTCAGGGCGCGCAGCATTTGTCGCCCGCTCGGTTTGTGCAGCAGACCGACCGCGGCGCCGTTTTCCTCCGGCGTGACGATGACTTGCCACACCGCGTTTTCGATCTGCGCCGCGGGAACGGACTCTCCCTCGCGGTAGTATTCCAGGAACTTGTCCAGCGCCATGCCCTCGCTGTGCATGGTCATGTTGTGCTTCTTGCAGAGCGCCGAGTACTTGATGAGGATGGAGGTTCCCTCTTCGGTGGCGGCGCGGTTCAGTTTGCCGCCGGCATAGGCCCATGACACCGGCGCGGTGAGCAGCGCCGCCTTGTATGCGCAGATGGATGCCTTTTCCACGCGCGCGCGAACCGTGTCGTTGTTCGCGCTCTCCATGGCACGGGCAAAGTGTCCGAGCGCTTCCCGGGCGATTTCATGCGTGAGACCGAGGCTTTCGACGGTGGGTCCGCAGTTGGGATGGAATCCGGCTTGTTCGGCCACCTCGTGTTCGCGGCGCAGCCACGCAAGAACATCATCCGCCGCATTGCCGTAATGCAGCCGGCAGAACTTCTCCGCATGCGCCCAACTGTCCGAACCGGGTTTCCAGAGGCACCTGGAAATGACATAGTTGCGCAGGTCGCAGAACTCGCCCGTGTTGCCGTTGCCGTTGGCCTGCATGAACACGCCCTTGGTGTGGCTGTCGAGGAAGTACTTCACGTTGGGCCCGATGCTCTTGAGGTTCGGGAACGGCAGGTCGTAGTAGGAGAAATTGGTGTTGTAGTTCCAGATCCAGATGTTGTCGCTGATGGCTTTCCATCCGTCCAGGTCGGCGCAGAAGGCGCGGTTGCCCGGGCAGTCGGGATCGTTGAGCGGATGCAGCGAGCAGCACTCGATGCTGCACAACTGGATCTGCACGTTGGCCCGCGGCTTGATCGTCTTGGGCGGCTTGCGTGTGTACCAGTAGGCCAGTGTGCCGATCATCACTTCAGGGTGGGTCTTTTCGACCTGCTCGGCCACGGCGTTCACCAGCATCAGGTTCGCGCCCATGGGAGAGTCTTCCCGCGCGTTGATCTCCTCGCAGCGCGGACACTGGCAGTAGGCGCCGTTGTCGTTCTGGCTCACGGACACGTTTCGGATGCCGGGATTCTGCGCCAGTTCCTCCAGCACGCCCTGCGTCACGATATCAATGACCGCGGGCTCGCTGGGGCAGGGCTGCGGGCCGCCGCCTGAACCGCCGGTGGTCTGCCGCGCGCCGTCTATCAGCGCGAAGTATTCGGGATGGCTTTTGCCGAATTTGTCGGGGTTGATCCACTTATAGAACGAGTGATTGATCAGGTTCTGCGGCGTCTTGCCGCCGAGCCGCTCCTCCGTTGCAACGGTGTTGATGCGCAGGCGCGTTGCGAATTCGGGATGGTCTGAATTCTCCTTGTAGTAGCTCCAGCGGAACGAGAACGGGTTCTTGTACCGGTATTCCTCCGCGGGCAGCGGCTTTAGTTCGGACGTCTGCGGAAACCAGGTGTGGTCGAAAGTGAGGAATTCACACCCCATGTACCGCTCGAAGAACTCATAGACCCCGTACAGCGTGCCGCGCGGCCGTCCGCCGGTGACGGTGACATTGTCACTGCGGATTTGCAGGAGCAGTTCCTCCTCGCCGAGCGGCTCCGAAGGGTTTTCCGCTGCGCCCGGTCCAATGCGAACGGTCTTCGTCTTGACCGAGGTGTCGTTGGAAACGGGCAGTTCCGCGCCCGTCGCCTGCTTGAACAGTGCGCGGAATTCCTCCGCGGCGTACTGCTCGCTCGGTATCGCATCCGGTGCGACCACGATGGTCCAGGATGTCAGGCTGTCCAGTGGAACACTGTCACCCGCCGCGCCCAGGATGATCATGCCAACGGCCAGTAGGGATGTCATGGCAAGAGACTCCGCTGTGTTTGAATTCGTTGTGCCTGTCTGTGAAACGACGGAATGAAGTCTCTCATAAAGTCCGACAGGCCGTCTACTCCGCGCACGGCGTTGCGGCACACACGGACCGGCACGGACTGACACCGACGAACACGGACAGATAGGCAAAGGTAGAAAGAGAAGAGCGCCCTGGTGTTTGCCTTAAGCCCGACAGCCGGGGGCGGCTGTCCCACATGGAGGGAAACAGGCGCCGCCGACCCTGTATTGGACCGGCGGCGCCGTCTTCGTTTCTTCAATCTGCGTTCATCCGCGTAATCTGCGGATGATCTCCTATTCCTGTGCCGACTGGGGCCGGGGCGTGCCCATCAGCGCCGAGGCCGTCTTGGCCAGATTGATAAACTCCGCGCGCAGTCCGTCAGCATCCCCGCCCTTCCCCTGCTGCGCCAGATTGACGACCATGTCCATGTTCGCCGTGCCCGCGTAGGACGAGTGGCGCAGCAGCATGCCAAACGCCGCCACGGCGGACGCAAACTGGAAGTCGGGCCGCGTTTCCGCCGTCACCACGGTCGCCGGGACGGGAACGTCGAAGCGCGTGCTCACGTCGCCCGTGGGCGGCTTGAAGCGCAGCTTCACCGTCATCATCTCCGGTGAGTCGGTTGCGGCCGGGGCCGGGGCGGGCGTTGCGCTGTTCTGGTACTTGAGCGGGTCCGTCTGCGGCGGGCTGATTTGCTCGCCCGGCGGCACCAGTTCGTACAGCGCCGTGACGGTGTGGCCCGCGCCGATTTCGCCGGCGTCCTTGCGGTCGTCGTTGAAGTCCTGCGCGGCGAGCAAGCGCTTCTCGTAGCCGATGAGCCGGTACGCGCCGACCCTGCCCGGGTTGAACTCGATCTGGATCTTCACGTCCTTGGCGATGGTGAACAGTGTGCCGGTCGCCTGCTCCAGCAGCGCCTTGCGCGCCTCCTGGAAGGAGTCTATGTAGGCGTAGTTGCCGTTGCCCTTGTCGGCCAGCGACATGAGCCGCTCGTCCTTGAGGTTGCCCTGGCCGAAGCCGAGCACGCTCAGCGCCACGCCCGTCTTCGCCTGTTCCTGGATCATGGCCACCAGCGTGTTCGTGTCGCTGACGCCCACGTTGAAGTCGCCGTCCGTGGCGAGGATAACGCGGTTGACGCCGCCCTGGATGAATGCGCGCCTCGCCAGGTCGTAGGCCATCTGGATGCCGCCCGCGCCGTTGGTCGAGCCGCCCGCCTGCAGTTCGTCAATGATGCGTTCGATAGTTGCCTTGTTGTCGCCGGAGGTCGGGTACAGCGCCACGCCGGTGCCGCTGGCGTAGGTCACGATGGACACGCGGTCATTGGCCGTGGCGGTCTGCGCCAGCAGTTTCATGCCCTTCTTGAGCAGCGGGAGTTTGTCGTCGGACTGCATCGAGCCGGACACGTCACCGAGCCCGCCCTCCATGTCGGAGAGGCCCTG
>CALDSM010000836.1 GCA_937923585.1 uncultured bacterium | reverse complement strand
CAGATTCCCCTTGTAGCACACGCGGTTTTCGCCGCTGATGATCCGGCCCACGACGGTGCACTGCTTGCCCGTCATCTCAAAGCCCTCGACCGCCTTCTGCACCTGCTCCGGCGGAACGACAAACATGAAGCCCTGGCCCACGTTGAACGTGCGCAGCATCTCATGCTCCTCAACGTTGCCCGTCTCCTGGAGGAACCGGAATATGCCCGGAGCCTCCCAGGTGTTCAGGTCTATCTCCGCGCCGAGCCCCTCGGGCAGGATGCGCGGGAAGTTGTCCGTGATGCCGCCGCCGGTGATGTGCGCCATGCCGCGCACGTCCACCAGCTTCATGATGACCTGCATCAGCTTGGCGTAGGCGACATGCGGCTCCATCAGCGCCTCGGCTGCGGTGCGGCCCGTGTACGGCATCGGATCGTCCGGACCCAGCCCGGCCACCTCGAACGTGATCTTGCGCGCGAGGCTGTAGCCGTTGGTGTGGAGACCCGTGGAGGGCACGCCGATGATCACGTCGCCCTCGCGGATGGCCGAACCGTCCACAATCTTCTTGCGATCCACAATGCCCACAATGGTGCCCGCCAGGTCATATTCGCCCGGCTGGTACATGTCCGGCATCTCGGCCGTTTCGCCGCCAATCAGCGCGCAGCCGGCAAAGCGGCATCCCGCCGAAAGGCCCTTGAGCACGTCAATCGCCACCTGCGGCTCCAGTTTGCCCACGGCGAAATAGTCCAGGAAGAACAGGGGGCGCGCCCCCTGCACCAGGATGTCGTTCACGCAGTGCGACACCAAATCAACGCCCACCGTGTCGTGCTTGCCCGTCATGAACGCCAGCTTCAGCTTGGTGCCCACGCCGTCCACGCTCGACACCAGCACCGGCTCCTCCATGTTCTGCAAATCCAGCAGATACATGGCGCCGAAGGTGCCGATGTCGCAGAGCACCTGGTCGTTGTAGGTCTTCTTGACCAGGTCTTTGATGCCCGCCAATGCCACGTTCGCGGCATCAATGTCCACACCGGCATCACGATAACTGAGCGAAACCTTCTTGTCGGCCATGACTGAAATACCTCTTGATGGCTGTACCCCGGGACCGGAACGGGCTAAAGGATACTCGGGACAGTTCCCATAAGTCCAATGAAATGTTATGATAAAGGCGATAAGAACAGCTTATGTCCGGGAGCCCCCAACGGGGGGGCCGGTAACCGGCGAGAATGCCATGACTCTCGATGCCCTGAAATGCTTCTGCGCACTGGTGGAAACCGGCAGTTTCCGCCTGGCGGCGGAACGTGTCTTCCGCTCGCAGCCTGCGGTGAGCCAGCAGATGCGCAGTCTGGAACAGGAGGTGGGCCACACGCTGGTGGACCGCCGCACCGGCCGCCCCACCGCTCAGGGAGACGTGCTGTACAAGCGCGCACGGGAGATTCTCCGCGCGATGGACGCGCTCCAGCGCGAAATGGCCGACCGGGATACCGGTCCCGCCGGGGAACTGCGCCTGGGCACCAGCGACACGACGGCGATGTACCTGCTGCCGCCCTACGTGCGTCGCTTTGCGGAACGGCTGCCGCAGGCGCGGCTGGCCGTGACCAACCGCAGTTCTGATGCGATCGCCGCACAGGTGGTGCGCGGCGAACTGGACCTGGGCATTGTGACACTGCCGCAGAACCACGCCGACCTTGCCGAGGAGCCCCTTTTCCGGCAGCGGCTGCTGCTCGTCGTGCCGCGCGTCCACCGGCTGGCAAAGCAGAAACGCGCATCCCTGGAAGACCTGCGTGACACGCCGGTCCTCATGCTGGACACCCGGACGCGCACCGGCGCGCTGCTGAACGACTTCTTCCGCAAGACCGGTTTTGCGCCGACGATATTTCTGGACAGTGGTTCGTTCGAGGTAATCAAACGGTACATCGCCGAAGGCACCGGCGTCGCGTTTCTGCCGGAAACCGTGCTGGGAACACACGACAGCGGGCTGGTCGCCGTTCCCATGGACGGACTGCCCGAGATCACCATAGGCGTAATCTGGCGGCGGGACGCCTACCTGGGCCGCGCCGCCCGCGCATTCCTCGAACTGCTTCGCGAAAAGCCGTAAAGCCGGGAGACTGTCGCCGCAACCCGCCTGCCCTGAAGCGGGACCGCCGCCAAACCCACACACTTCACCGCATCCGCCCCTTCCCGGATGTCCGTCCCGCCCATCCCGCCAAAAAAAAGATCCCATTGCCTGACATGAAAACGGGTTTGCCGTGAATACATGCAACAAGAGGCCATATGGATGGCCCGACTGACCAAGACGAAACCCAAGGAAGAATGACAAAGGAGAAGACCATGAAGAAGTATTTGGTTCTGGCAACGGTTGCGGTTGCGCTCGTATTCACGGGCATCGCGTGTGCGGCGGGCGGACCCGTCACAGCCACCGGAAAGATCGAGGTGAAGGACAAGGTTTCCTCGCTCGTGGTGATTGAGGCCACCGGCGCGGATGGCAAGGCCGTCGCGAACCTGGCCGGCAAGACCCTGAAGATCACCGGCGCCAAGGCGGCGGATGCAGAGAAACTTGCGGGCAAGACGGTCGAAGCGAAGGGCACCGTCAAGGGCGAAACCCTGAATGCGTCCGCCATCGTGGATAAGACCGCTC
>CALDSM010000835.1 GCA_937923585.1 uncultured bacterium | reverse complement strand
GTGACTGGAGTTCAGACGTGTGCTCTTCCGATCTGCTATGGCTGGAGGGCGTGGGCCATTTTGAGACGCGCCAGATTTGGCCCGAACCCCGGGAGGGCCGCGAGCAGTTCCCCCGCCTTGACGGATCCGGCAGTTGCGCCGCATGGGTCGCGAACGAGGAGCGGTGCCTGCTCCTGGATGACCTGCACTCGGCGAGTTCCCTGTTCTCCTTCCAGTTCCCCGAACGGGTGCGCGGAATTCTGTGCGTGCCGCTCTACGCCAGCGAACGCATCATTGGAACGCTGAACCTTGGCGCCGAGCAGACAGGCTTTTTCAGGCGCCATGACGCGGAGGTGCTGGAGCAGCTTGCGCCGCACTTGGCGGCGGCGCTGCGCAACGCGCAGCTTCTGGACAACCTGAAACTGTCGCTGGAGGAGGTGACGCGCGCGAGGGAGAAACTGCACGACGCAAACGAGGAGTTGAAGTCGCTCGACGAGATGAAGACCAACCTGCTGTCCAATGTCTCGCACGAACTGCGCACGCCGCTGAACGCGGTGATGGGCTACACCGACATGGGCATCAACGGCAAGGCTGGCCCCGTGACCGACAAGCAGCGCAACTATCTTGGCATCTCGCTGCGCAACGTGGAGAAGCTGGTCACCCTTATTGAGAATTTGCTCGACTTCTCGCGGCTCTACCGGGGCGCCGAGGAGCTCGTTTTCACGCGGTTCGATCTTCTGGACTGCATACGCATGAGCGTGGAAAGCGTAAAACCGGTCGCCGACACAAAGAACATCATTCTGACCGTGACGGCCAGAAACGAGCGGGGCGACCCTGTCAAGCCTCCCATACTGGTCGAAGGCGACAAGGGGAAACTGGGCCAGGTGTTCAACAACCTGCTCGCCAACGCGGTCAAGTTCAACGACGCAGGCGGGGCCGTCACCGTGACGGTGGATGTGCGCAACAGCACGGCGCACATTGCCGTAACCGACACGGGCATCGGCATTCCGGAAGAGGCACTGGACAAGGTGTTTTCACGGTTCTACCAGGTGGACTCGTCGTCCACGCGCAAGTATGGCGGCACGGGCATCGGTCTTGCCATTGCGCAGGACATTGTGCGCCTGCACGGCGGACGGATTACCGTCAGCAGCAGGCTGGGGGAGGGTTCGACGTTCCAGTTCAGCCTCTCCCTGTCCGGAGATGTCCGGCGCGGTGCCGATAACGAGGTGGAACCGGCCCCGCCGATGGAAACCCACCTGCTCGTGGAGGTCGTCACACAGGACCGGTCACTGGCCACGCAACTGCGCAATCTCCTCCTGGCGGACGGCATGGATCTGATTCACGCCGCGGGCGCCACGACGGCGTTGGGGTTGGCCGCCCAGCACAATCCCGACTGCATTCTGGTGGACACGGAGGCGGGTGCGCTGGGAAGTCTGGTGGTCGAGGAGATTGTTGATGCGCCGGCCCTTTCGGCGCCTGTGGTCCTGCTCACCAACGACGACGAACTGTACGAGCGTTTCCAGAGCCGGGTTGCCGGCCGGATCCGCAGAAACTTCCGGAAGAGCACCCTGCTCAGCGGCCTGCACTCCGCCATCAGCCGGAACATTCCCTCCGCGCACCAGTTGGGAAACAAGGTTCTGTGCGTTGACGACGACCCGGAGATCGCCGAGTTCATTGCCGCCTGCCTGGAAACCGACGGATTTGAGACAAGTCTTTGCCAGCGCGGCGAGAAGGCCCTGGAACTCGCGGCGACCGGCGGCTACTGGATGGCGCTGGTGGACATCGCCATGCCCGGAATGGACGGATGGGAGACCTGTCGGCGTCTCAAGACCGACCCTGGACTGGAGGGTTTCGTCGCGTATATCGTCACCGCAAAGCCCATTGACACGCAGTCTCCCGAGTTCCGCAATTGCGGCGCCGACGGATACCTGTTGAAGCCTTTCAAGGGGGAGGATCTACTCGCCGTGGTGCGGGCTTTCGACGCGCAGCGACGCAGGGCCTAGGACGGGCGGGTCGCACCATGAGGAAGGAGCCCCGCCATCACGCCCCGGAGGAATCCTGGCCGGCCGCCGTGCCTGGAAAGCCGTTCCTCACGCTCCTGCGGTTCAACCTGCGCTACCGGCGCGCCTACATGGCGGGT
>CALDSM010000834.1 GCA_937923585.1 uncultured bacterium | reverse complement strand
TACGAGATCTGATCGTGACTGGAGTTCAGACGTGTGCTCTTCCGATCTCTGGGACGGCGAGAAGATGGAGGTCACCAACGACAAAGAGGCCAACGCCTACGCCCACCTCGCCTACCGCGAAGGATGGAGCTTGTAGGGCCGGCACCTGCCTCCGGCGACCCCTCAGGATTGTGAATCAGAAATCGCGTGAAGCCGGGGCATCCATGTCCCTGACTTTGCTCTGGAAGCGGGTCTTTGGGAACTTCAGCGAGTACCGTCAATGGTTGAGACTTGGACATGACTGGAAAAGTCACGCAGAGTGGAGCAAGCCGTCTTCAGGCCGCAGGAAGAATGACCTTTTTCCGTCGTCCGTGTGCCATTTCGCCATCCCGCTTCTGTTTCCGGGCGGCCGTAATCGTGCTGGCGTTGGTCTGCGCAAACGCACAGGCACTGTTGCCCGATGCCGCCGGGCCGCGAAACGGTCCGATCACGATTGTCGATGTGGATGTTTCACACCCGGAATCCCTTTCGTTCCTGTTCCGGAACAACTATGACGTCAGCGAGGTTCATGGCACCACGGCAACTGTTTACGCCATTGCCGATGAAGTGGGCGAATTGGATCAGAACGGAATCGCCTACAGGGTTGCCGGCACGCAGCCTGGCGGCGAAAAGGCATTGACCGGCTACCACACCTACGCTTCGCTCACCACCGAGCTGCAGAACCTCGCGTCCGCCTATCCCGCAACTTTTCGGCTGAGTTCGCTGGGCAAGTCAGTGCAGGGGCGCGACCTGTGGGCCTGCCTGATTACCCACGGCCCGGATGTGAAGCAGGACAAGCCCGCCGTGAAATACGTCTCCACCGTCCACGGCGACGAGCCGGTCGGCATGGAAAGGTGCATAAACCTGACTAATCTGCTGCTTTCGGGCGATGGCACGGACGCGCGCATCACGGCGCTGCTGGAGAATGAATCCGTTTGGATTGTCCCCCTGATGAACCCGGACGGGCTCGTATTGAACCAGCGCTACAACGCGAACGGGTATGACCTCAACCGCTCGTTCCCCCAATATGCCACGGACTTCACCGGCACGGTTTTCGACGCCCCCCCCAGCACATCGGGCCGGCAGCCGGAAGTTGCCGCGGTCATGAATTGGACGGCCGGACATGCCTTCGTGGTGTCCGCCAATTTTCACACCGGCGCCCTCGTGGTGAACTATCCCTATGACTTCGTCCCGGGAGTGGCTTCGGGCGTCTATGCGGCGTGTCCCGACGACGCCCTCTTCCAGGACATTTCCCTGCGCTATTCCGTGAACAACTTGCCGATGTGGAACAGCACCGAGTTCTCGGACGGCATCACCAACGGCAACGCCTGGTACATAGTCAACGGCGGCATGCAGGACTGGAACTACCGCTTTGCGACCTGCAACGAGGTCACCATCGAACTCAACAACACCAAGGCGCCCTCCGCCGCCCAGCTTCCCGGCCTCTGGACCAACAACCAAACGGCCATGCTTGCCTATCTCGAAACGGCCCAAATCGGCATTCGCGGCGTGGTCACGGACAGCAGGACGGGGGTGCCCGTCCGCGCTGAAATTGGCATTGAAGGAAACCCCCAGCCGGTGGTGACCAACCCGGAGGTCGGCAATTACCATCGCATGCTGCTGCCGGGAACCTACACGTTGAACGTGACCGCCCCCGGGTACGTTTCCCGGCAGATGGGAAATGTGGTCGTAGCGGACGGACCCGCGACGCGCGTTGACATCGCACTGGCCGAGTTGGACACCACGCCGCCGACGGGAACCATTGTCATCAACGGCAACCGGTCCGCCACCAACTCACGAAACGTCACCCTGTCGCTGGCCTGGGACGACGGCCCCGGCGGATCGGGCGTGGTTCGGATGCGTTTCAGCGATGACGGCGCGCATTGGTCGGCCTGGGAGCCGCCGTCGGCAACTCGGGTCTACAGCCTGCCGTCCGGCGACGCCCACAAGACCGTACGTGTGCAGTATCTCGACCGGCAGAACAACCGGTCGGCAGCAATCAGCGACTATATTCTGCTGGACACCACACCGCCCACGGGCAGCATAGTTATCAACAGCGGGGCGTCAGCCACATCCGGCCGGGCGGTGACGCTGGGACTCGCCTGGGCAGACGGGGCGGGTGCGGGCGTGTCCAGGATGCGCTTCAGCGATGACGGCGCGCATTGGTCGGCCTGGGAACCGCCCCAAACCGGTTGCACCCACACCCTGACCGGGCCAGCGGGATACAACACGGTACGCGTGCAGTTTCTCGACGGCGCGAACAACTACTCCGCCGTATACAACGATTACATCAAGCTGCTTGCGCCCTAACGGGAAGGACAGCCTGATCCAGGGCGTGACAGAAGAAGGCGCAAGTGCTATAGTTGGGGAAGGGTATTGTCAGGAGCATCCGCTTCTCAAGAGTGTTTCAAGTGAAGTTGGGATGGCGAACCCGCAAGAAGGGAGGCACGGCATGTTGCAGGCATTCATGAGGCACAGGGGATTCTTAATGACGGCGCCCGTATTCTGCATCGCGGCGGTGTTGTGCGACGTCGGGGCGGTGGCTGACACCCATGACGGTTACCGCACCGTGATTTCCGGCACGCCGTGGGTTCCGGGACTGGGCGGGGAGAAGGTCGTCTATGGCACCGATGACCGCGTGGACGTGTACCAGGAAACCGACCCCGCGCGCAAAGCGCTGGCCGGGTCCGTATGCGCGCTGCTGTCCAAATATGATCTCGCGCCCGTCAGCGGCGGTGGCTGGCATATCAATGTCAGCGCCTATGAATACGACGGACTGCCCCCCTGTTCGGGCGAGCCGTTTGCCAACCAGCCGACCGCCGCATTCTGCACCGGCTTTCTCGTGGGTCCGGACATCGTGGCAACGGCCGGTCACTGCTATGACTCGGGTGACTATTCCGGCGTGCGCTTTGTCTTCGGCTTTGAAATGAAGGACGCCGACACGCCCAACCTCGACGTCTCGGACGACCAGGTGTACACCGGTGTCGCGCTGCTGGGGCATCAGTTGGACGATGCCACCGCGCTCGATTACTCCGTTATTCGGCTGGACCGTCCGGTGACTGCCCCCGGCGCCGTGCCCCTGCCCATTCGCCGCACCGGCATCGTGCCGGTGTCCGCGGCGGTGGGCGTGATTGGCCATCCATCGGGACTGCCCGAGAAGATCGCCTTTGGCGCCACCACCCATGTGACGCAGAACTCCGCGACCGGCTACTTTGTGGCCAATCTGGACACCTATGGCGGCAATTCGGGCTCCCCGGTCTTCAATGCCGCCACGGGGGTTGTCGAGGGCATTCTGGTTCGGGGCAACAACGATTTCACCACCAATTGGTTCTGCTTCGCCTCCGATGTGCTTCCTGACAGCACCTATGACGCGGAAAGGTGAGCAAGGCGGTCACGTTCGCCCAGTTTGTGCCCGTGCCGGTCATTGCGGGCGGCATCGTGGTCAATAACAACCGGAGCGCCACGAACACGCCCAACGTGACCCTGGCCCTGACCTGGTCCGGCGGGGACGGCGGGGTGGTTCGGATGCGGTTCAGCGATGACGGGGCGCATTGGTCCGCGTGGGAACCGCTGGCTGCGACCCGGGCCTACACCCTGCCGTCCGGCGACGGCCACAAGACCGTGCGCATCCAGTACCTGGACAAGATGAACAACCGCTCCGCGGTGTTCAGCGACTACATCCTGCTGGACACCGCCCCGCCCACGGGGACCATTATCATCAACAACGGCGCATTGATCACGTCAACCCCCGCCGTAACGCTGGGCCTGACCTGGTCGGATGGAACGGGCACCGGTGTGAGGCGAATGCGCTTTAGTGACGACGGGGCGCACTGGACCGCATGGGAGGCACTGGCGGACACGCGCGCCCACATGCTGCCGGAAGGAACGGGCTACCGCACCGTGCGCGTGCAATATCTCGACGGCGCCAACAACTACGCGGCCGCGTCCAACGACTACATCAAGCTGGTGGCGCCATAGTGAAAGGAAGAGCCCAGGTTTCGCAGCATGGCGCGCGGTGCCGGAATAATCAGGCACAGGAGCAAGTTGGGGGACCGACGATGACTTGATGTGCGGCGTAATGATGCGGCATCCGGAGAGGAGACCTCGGGATGCAGAGACGTCATTGCTTGGCCCCCTCTTTCCAAAAGCCAGAACGGCGCCCAGTGGTTCCAATCCGCCCCCCCCAGCCACCCGCAACAACGCTTGATTCTGTCAGGCGAGGGCTTCAGCGGCAGCCGGAGTCCTGACCGGAGCCGGCGCGGTCCTGGAGCGGCGGCGGAATACGGTATGGGATCAGCATGGGGACCTTGCGTTGGTATTCCCGGTAAGTACTGCCGAATTCGGCGACGAGGTCACGCTCCTCCAGAATCGTCCCCAAGGCGACAATCCAAATAGTCCAGAGGAGGTTGAACAGCAGTCGGTCCAACGTCAGGTTGGGGCAAGCCCAAATGATGAGTATCATGAAAAGGTAGAGCGGATGGCGCACCCAGCGATAGGGGCCTGCCACGGTGAACCGCAGCGGCTTCGGCTCCGTGCCCTGCAACTGATGGCGGATCGGCATGATGCCGAAGGGGTCGAAGGATTTCAAGGCCCTTACACCCCAGGCAAATCCCCCCAGCGAAAGTAGAAACACGGCGTAAAATGGCACACGATACACGCCATCGGCTTCGAACAGCGACAACGCCGAACGCTGCCAGAAAATAACCACCGCCAACAAAGCCAGCCCCGAACAGACCGCGTAGACGGCGCTGCCGTACGCTTCGGGAACATGCCGCGCCAGCCAGCGTTGAAAGGGCTTGCGCACCATGACGCTGTGTTGCATGAAGAACAGCAGGCAAAGGCCTGCATCCAGCGACAACGCGCCGACCGTACCGAGGCCGAGGTCGGCCAGGTTCAAAGATCCCAAGAATAGAAAGACCGCGAACACGGGCAGCGAGAGCCAGCCGAGCGCGACGGCCAAGACCATCACTGTGCGCGCCGCGAATGAACTTTCAAGCATCAATGCTTCCTTATTGCAGCAGACATCCGTGCTTCGCCGACATTTCCCACGTGGGCCTGCCTGCGCGCCGCAGGCGCATCTCGGATCATCATAGACGACTTTGCCGATTGCGTCAATGCGGATTCTGCTGGGCTGGTCCCTCTTTCAGGCCGTTCAGAAAGATGAACGGGGAACGCTTCCCATCTGCGTTTAGCCATGGTTGCCGTTCTTTCAATAACGGCGTCAAGGGAGTACCAGCCCTTGACGCCGGACCACCCAACGGATGTTCCTGAATTGCCGAATTATCCCGGAAGAGGCGGCCAAATGCGGGAATCTTCACCCGTTCCCCGCTTCACCCGGACTGCCGATAGGCGCCCATGGCGGTTTCGATTGCCTGGATGACTGCGCGGGCCTCTTCCTGCCGCAGGCGGTCGGCGACGCGCAGGGTTCCGCCCCCCTGCTTCTTGAGGTCCACGGCGTAATAGAGGCGGTTTCCGGCCTGCATGGTGCGCTTTGTATCCAAACCTCCGACCTCGTCAAAGGACAATTGCCGCACGGGGCCGAGGCCAAAGAAGCCGCCCCGGGCAAGGATGCCCGCACGGCTGACTTCAATGCGGCTCTTCCCTGTAAACAGGTCGAGGGTGCTGTAGAGCATGATCAGGAAGAACAGCCCGAAGACGACGGGGAACAACAGCGGGGCACCCTTGAGCAGCATCAACACGAGGACACCGCCCCAGACCGCCGTGAAGACGAGCATGCCGAAGGCCATGCCGGGCAGGCGCAGCATGGGGAACACCAGGGCAATGCCGCCGCCCGTACACGGTTCGGTCAGCACCCCCGCCCGGCGCAGAGCCTCGCCTGTCATGGCGGGGTCCGGCGCACTGCCCGCGGAAACCGGGTTGCCTTGTTCGTCGAATGTTATGACCACGGGGGCGTCACCCAATGCCGGCCCTGCACCAGTCGCGGCGCTTTCCGCAATGCGGAACACGGGCACCTCGAAATTCGCCGAGAAATCCACGCCCGACGTCACGATCTTGACGCGCAGCCGCCAGAGGGTCTGATCGTCGGAGTTGCTGTCGTCCGTGGGCGGCTGGTCAACGGGTATCACAAACTCGACAGGGATGAGGGTTGCACGGCTCTCCTGCACCAGCCCGTTGCGGGGAACGGCGGTTTCCGCCTGCCACACGATGGTCTCCGACGTGCTGCGGTTCTTGCCGCTGCCCGTGGTGCGGCGGTTGACACAGTCCAGCGCGACGCATGCATCCTCTTCCGGCAGCACCACGGCTGGGATGCGGACGCGCCCGCGCAGCAGGCCGCCCACCGCGCCGGGCAGGGAAGCCATCTCAAACACCGCCGCCCCGTCGCGCCTCCA
>CALDSM010000833.1 GCA_937923585.1 uncultured bacterium | reverse complement strand
ACGAGATCTGATCGTGACTGGAGTTCAGACGTGTGCTCTTCCGATCTATTTCGGAAAACCGGCGGCTCATGCCCTGGCGGCTGGTCTTCTGGGGTGTGGCGCTTCAGTTTGCGCTGGGCCTGATTGTGCTCCGCACGGCGCTTGGCCGCGCGTTCTTTGACGGGGTGAAGGCGGCGTTTGACCTGCTGACCGAGGCCACCACCGCGGGTGCCGAGTTCGTCTTCGGCAACCTCACCCGCTTCTTCCTCATTCAGAATGTTGTCGCCCCCGGCGCGGACGGCCAAATGGCAGCCCAGGCTTCCTACCCGGTCAGTGCGGTGATAGCGTTTAACGTGCTGCCCACGATTGTCCTCGTTGCCGGCGTCGCGGGCATTCTGACCCATCTGGGCGTGGTCCAGGCCGTCATTCGCGCCATCGCCTGGGTCATGCAGCGCACGCTCAAGACCTCCGGCGCGGAAACCTTCGCCGCCGCCCTCCAGATATTCACCGGCATCGAGTCGGCCACCGCCTACGGCGAATACATGAAGAAGATGACCCGCTCCGAACTGTTCGTGGTCGAGGTGACCTTTCTTGCCTCCATTGCCGCCAGCGTCATGGTCGCCTACGCCCACTTCGGCGCCGAGCCGGGCCACCTGCTCGCGGCATCCTTCATGAGCGCGCCCGCCGCCATCGCCATCGCCAAGGTGATGATCCCAGAAACGGGCGTGCCCGAAACATCCTCCGCGGCGCATCGGTTTGAGATCCCTGTGGAAAGCGAGAACATCTTCGACGCCGCCGCCCGCGGCGCAGGCACCGGCCTGACCATGGCCCTCAACGTCGGTGCGATGCTGATCGTTTTCATCGGCCTCATCCACCTGGTGGACATGGGCACGGTCAGGCTGTTCGGGCTGCACCTCAACGTCATGCTCGGCTGGCTCTTTCGGCCTTTTGCCGTGCTGATGGGCGTTCCGCTGGCCGACGTGCCCCGCGTCGGCGAACTGCTCGCCACCAAGACCGTGTTCAACGAGTTCATCGCCTACCAGAACATGCAGCCCATGATTGAGCAGCACCTGATCAGCCCGCGCTCCGCCGCCATTGCCACCTACGCGCTCTGCGGTTTCTCCAATTTCGGCAGCGTCGGCATTATGATTGGCGGGTTGTCCTGCCTTGCCCCCGAACGCCGCGGCGAGATCGCCGCCATGAGTCTCCGCGCCCTCGCCGCCGGCACCCTCGCCACCTTCATGATGGCCTGCGTCGCCGGCGTCCTGACGGTCGAGTAGGCGGGAGGGTTTGGATCTGGGGACTGGTGAGGGCAAAGTTTGAAGGCTCGTTTTTCAATGATGCCCGCATAGGACGGGTTTTCAGAATTTCATGACCCAAGCCGAGGCTTTCGATAGACCCTTTGTCTCCAACCTGACTTCCCAAGTCACCGCGCCCACCCTTCGTCCTGCTAGAGCAATTCAAGGTTGAGATGCGGTATTAGCTTGGGAACGCAAACAGGTTGACACCAAGCCTCTGTTTTCAGCCCCGAAGAGGGGCCGGACAATAGTAGCCCCGGGTGACCGAAGGGAAAGGTAATGCGGGCGACAACGTCCCCGTAGGGGGCGAACAGGATGCACATACATGGCGCGTATGCCTGTTCGCCCCTTGCGGGGACGGTTCTGCAGCACGCCCATTTCCACGGGTTCCGCTTCGCTCCACCCGTGGCTACGTTTGTCCGCCCCCTTTCGGGGGCAAGACACACAATGCGCTGGCCACCCAGGCAAACCTCGCCACCGAGAGTACCGCATGTCAACCGAAAAATGCTCTAGACCCCAGCCCCAAGACCCTAGCCCCTCCTGCCTTTGCGCCGCCCCCCCGATTCGTGTACAGTTATTGCATGAGAGGAAAGCGGGTGTTTATAGGCCTTGCCGCACTGCTGGCGGCCTTGGCATGGGGACCGGCCACAACGGGTGCGGCAGAGGCATCCTCCAATGCCGCCGCGCAGCCGGCGACGGGCGGATTTGTCCTGGTCTGCCCCATTGAGCGCGAAATTGACGACGGACTGGCCGTAATGGTCAAGCGCGCCATCGAGCGCGACGCGCAGGGCGCCGCCGCCGTGGTCCTGGTCATTGACACCTTCGGCGGACGGGTGGATTCGGCCATAGACATCACCGAATCGGTCGGACGCGCCGGGTGTCCCACCATTGCCTATATCAAGGGCCGCGGCGCCATTTCAGCAGGCGCGCTCATCAGCTACTCCTGCAAGACGATCATCATGGCCCCCGGCACCAACATCGGCGCGTCCACGCCCTTTATGCCCGCAGCCGAAGTGGCCGAGCAGGTCTCCGAGAAGTCCATGTCGTTCCTGCGCGCGCGCTACCGCACACTGGGCGAATTGAACGGCCACGACCCCCTGCTGGG
>CALDSM010000832.1 GCA_937923585.1 uncultured bacterium | reverse complement strand
ACTCGCTGAAATGGGTCACGTAGTAGACCAGCGGGCTGTCCTTGATGCTCCACAGCCGGCGGTGAAAGTCCGGCTTGTCCACGTTCAGCTTAACGCCCGACGCCTTCACAAAGGCGGGGTCTTTGCCCATTGCCCGCGCATCGCTCTCCTCCAACACGATCACGGGCCTGGGCCGGTCCTTCATGGTCACCGCCACGGCTTTCCGGTTGTCCCAACCGGTCACGTCGTACACGGCGACGCCGATAATCTGCGCGACAACGGACCAGAGCAATGCAGCGGCGAAGATTCCGCGAAAGCCGTTCCTGTGCCAGAACGTCTCAAATGCCGGGATCAGCAGCAGCGACATGAACACGGTGAGATCGAGCACGTGGCGATACCCGTAGGACCATCCGCCCCACCAGTCGAAATGCCTGGCCTCGACGCACAGGATCAGCAGCACGGCCACGAGCAGTGGGCGCATCGCGGCAAGTTTTTCGATCTTCCATACGCGCACCATGCCCGGAATGGCCAGGAGCAGAAACGGCGAAAAGACAAACAGGCCGCGCGCGGGGCTCAACAGCAGCCCCAGCAGTCCCTGCAACAACGGGGTCTGCCAGACTTCGGCCACGCCCGTCTTCTGCGCCGCAAGCGTCCGCGCGCCCTCGACCTGGCCGAAGGCAAACGGGGAACCGAGGTAGTGGTGGTTGTAGAGGACCATCAGGGCAGCGAAGGGCAAGCCCGCCAGCAGATACACCGCCAGGGCGCGCCGGTCCCTGAGCGCCAGCCAGACCGCCGCGCACACCACCACAATCGCGCTCGTGGGACGGCACCACACGGCCATCGCCCAGGCGGCGGCGCACGGTGCGGCCAGCCACCAGGACCGCTCAATCCGGACAAACAGGCACATGCCCATGGCGAGAAAGAATACGTTGGGGCTCTGCTGCCACAGCCCCTGGCTGCACGTGCTCCACACGCAGGTGCCCATACCGTAGGCAAGCGCGATGATGAGGGCATACCGGCGCTCCGTCAGCGCGACCGCGGTAAGAAACACGAACAGGGCGGAAAATGCGACGAGCGCCGCCCCGAGTTCCCTGCACGTGAAGTACATCAGCTTCTGGTGGTCCGCCAGCACGGGGACGAACTGTTCCAGAACCGCATAGACCGGCAAAGCCGTGAGCGCGGCGCCAATGCCGAAGAAGTTCACGTAACGGCCCGGCATCCTGCTTTCCACCAGGTAATACTCGGGACCGACCAGTTTGATTGCGCCCGCCTCGTACTGTTTGCGGACTTCGGGCGTCCACGCATTGATGTCAATTCTGCGGTTGTCGTTGTTGGCGGGCTTCCATTTGAACATGAAAGGATGGCTGTCGGCGGTGAAGGTCATGTTTCCGTGCAGCATGTTCAGGGGTTGGTGTACGTTCGCCATGGTGTCCGTGACGACAAGGTAGTTCGGGTTGAGGCTGTACACCGTGAACAGTCCCAGAAGAAGAAGCCCCGCCGTCCAAAGCAGTGTCCGGCTCTCCGGCCTTGCCGCCGCTTCGTCCGGTTTGGCGCGGCCGCCTCCGAAGGTCTTGCCGCCTTCCTTTCGGCCCTGCGATTTCCTGCTCCTGGCACCCACCGGCGAAATTCCTTTCCCAAACCCGTCCTGTCGCTCACAGTTGGAGCCCGTGAGACTGATGCGGCACGGGAGATTCATTGGACGAACGCGCAGACGAGACCTGCGCAGTCCATTTTTCCGGCCACAGGCCCGCGGCAAGACCGCTTGCGGACACTATAAACCATGATTCCGGGTAAAACCAGCCAAGAAGGTGCCACCGCCGAGATTGGATACTGTCGGGACAGACGTGTGGCCGATACTGGTCTAGGAGTTCTCGGCGTGGACTGGCGCGCTGTCCTGGTTGGCGCGGACCGTGCGAATCTCGTTGGGTGCGGGCGCCCGCCCCTGCCGGTCAATAACAGACTCGTCCTCGTTGTCCTCGCCTTCTTTCGATTCTTCCGTCAACTGTTTCATTATCTGGGAGGAGACCCTGCTCTCTGCCTTCAGCATGTTCTCGAACAGTTGGTGGCGTTTGATGCGCGCCTCGGTGTAGTTGGAAACGAGATAAACGAGCTGGCTGTCCCTGAGCGACCAAAGCCTGCGGCGGTTCTCAGGCTTGTCTATGTCAAGCCTGACCACCTCGGAACGGATGAAGTCCTTGTCCCAGCGCATGGCGGCAACCCTGTCCTTGTTCAGGACGATAATCGGCTTCTCCCGGCCCTGCTTGTAGACCTTGGTCGCCTCCCGGTTGTTCCAACTGGTCCCGTTGCTGGCAGTGATGCCAACCACCTGGACACCCACGGAGAACAGCACCGCCGCCGCCAGCATACCGCGGTAGAGCTTGCGCTCCCACAGCGTGTCCATCACGGGTATGAGCATGAGCGACAGGAATACGGTCATGTCCAGCACGTGGCGGTACCCGAAAGACCAGCCGGCCCACCAGTCAAAGTGTTTCGCCTCGACGCACAACACCAGCGCGACGGCCACGAGGAGGGGCCGCAGCACTGCATACCGCGGCGCGGACCATATCCGAACCATTCCCGGAATGGCCAGGAGCAGGAAGGGCGAGTAGACAAACAACCCGCGCGAGGGGCTTACCAGCAGCCCCAGCAGGCCTTTGAACAGTGGCGTCTGCCACATCGCGTTGGATCCCGTCTTGCTGACCGCGATGATCCGCCCCCCCACATCCTGCCCAAAGGCGAAGGGGGATCCGAGATAATGGTAATTGTAAAAGGCCAAAGCGACAGCGAAGGGCAGTCCCGCCAGGGCAAACGCAATGAGGGCCCGCCGGTCGCGCAGCAGCAGGTAGACCCCGACGCAGACGACGACAACGGCGCTCGTGGGCCGGCACCACACCGCCAGGGCGTACACCACGCCGCACGGCACCGCCAGCCATCTCGCCTTTTCAATGCGGAAGAACAGCAGGGTTCCAAGGGCCAGGAAGAACACGTTGGGGGTTTGCTGCCACATGCCCTGGCTGCATGTGCTCCACACGCAGGTTCCCAAGCCGTACGCCACCGCGATAACGAGCGCGTTGCGGCGCTTTGTCAGCGAGAGCGCGGCCAGGTAAATCAGGGCCGCCGAGCCCGCAACCAGCGCGGCGGCGGTCTCCTTGCACAGAAACCACGACAGCCAGGCATTTCCAGCCAGGTCGGGAACCAGCAACTGGGCAACCGCATAGACGGGCACGAGCATGAGCGCGGGCCCCACGCCGAAGAAATTGACGTAACGACCGGGTATGCTGCTGGCAACGACATAGTAGCCGCACTTCACCGGCTTGAGGGTCCCCGCCTCATATTGCGCTTTCAGCGCCGGGTCCCACTGGTATATTCTGAAATCATTCTTCCTGCTGTCAGAGTGCCACTGAAACAGAAAGGGATGGCTGGCCGGGGTGAAAGTCCATTCGTGTTTGTTGAGAATGTGCAGGGCCTGATAAATACTCGGTCTGATGTCGCCGAGGATGGAGAAGTCGGGATTTGCACTGTATACCCCGAAGAAGACCAGGAAGAGCAGCAACGGCGGCCATTTCCACACGCGTTTGGGCGGGGAATCCTGCACGGGTTCCGGGGGCTGCTCAATTTGTACCTTTGACTTCTTCTGCCTGCTCATCTCTTGAAAAGAACCTTGCCTAAGCGTCATGCGAAAGTCAGGTCTTCCGCAACACCAAAGTCGAATATTGCCCGGCTGCATCTGAAGCGCAACATGCGACCAGATTGCCCGAGTGAATGAGAGACCGCCTTGACACAGTACTTCCCCGCTTATGAACTATGAAGCCTCATGTCCACTCATCTAACACCATCGCAGCCTGCGAACGGCGAAAATCCAGAAAGATTATACATCAAAAATGTGGCCTAAACCAGTGCTGGTTCAACCGCTTTCGGTGTGGCCGACGGTTTCGGCTCTCCTGACCTGCGGCCACAGAGCAGCCAACCCCTCTCCGAGGCTGGGCAATTGCCACCCTGTTAAACACCAACATGCCGATTAAGAATCCGATAGACCCGGAAGCGCCTCCTCAAGGCACCAAGTCGTTTATTGAAGCAAGGTTAGAGAGTGCTGTGCGCGGGACAGTCATCGGCTTCGGAGGAAAGTCCAGCCAGCCAATCCAGTGAAGGCCCCCCCCCGAAGAAGAGGCATTGTGCATGCCTTGGCCCTTCTTCTTTCGATTGACTTGGTCCTGAGAACCGCCTATCATTGGACTAGAATACTGAAACGGCATCATGTTGTGATTCGGTAGGATTTCGCATCCCCCCGCCGTGGAACACGAGTTCTGCTACTATTATAAGCAGGTTGTGGCATGGTTGAGGCGAGGAGGGAGCACGGCGGCAGCGAATCAGTGCCCCGCGACATTGCCTTGACCGTGCGCCGATCACGCCGCCGCAACGCAGCGCGCACTAAGAACGGCATGAACTGGAACGCATGAAGAAGATCGCCGTCATAGGCGGGAGTTACCTCCAACTTCCGGCAGTCGAGATGGCCCGGAGATTGGCCTATGAGACGCATTGTTTTGCCTGGGAAGCCGGAGCCGTATGCAAAGATGTCGCGGATCATTTCCATCCCATCTCTGTTCTTGAGAAGGAACAAATACTGGCCGTTTGCCGAGAAACCGGCATTGACGGCGTTGTGACCATCGCCTCCGATGTGGCTGTTCCGACCGTGAATTATGTCGCGCATAAGATGGGACTGGTTGGAAACCCCTGTGAATTCTCCAGTGTGACGACCAACAAGTACGAAATGCGCGAATGTTTCCGGCGTCACGGCATACCGTCCCCCCGGTTTGCGCGGGCACGGCCGGGAGAGTCCATTGCGAGGAACCTCTTTGAGTTCCCTGTAATTGTGAAGCCAACCGACCGTTCCGGCAGTCTGGGCGTCCAAAAGGTCACAGATTATGCCGACCTTGCATGCGCGATTGAGCGTGCCCGCGAGGTGTCGTTTTCCCGCGAAGCGATCGTGGAGGAGTTTGTCCCGGGCCGGGAGGTCAGCGTTGAGGGGATTTCGTGGAACGGACAGCACCATATTCTCACGATTACCGACAAAGTGACCACCGGAGCGCCTTTTTTTGTGGAGTTGGAGCATCACCAGCCCTCCTCGCTGCCGCCGGAACTCTGGAGCCGGGTGCGGGACATTGTGTTGAATGCCCTGAATGCGCTGAATATCCGGAACGGCGCCTCGCACTCGGAACTCAAGATCTCCGAACAGGGAGACATCAAAGTTGTGGAGATCGGCGCCAGGCTGGGCGGGGACTTTATCGGCTCGGACCTTGTCCTGCTGTCCACCGGATATGACTTTCTCAAGGGTGTCGTGGAAGTTGCCATGGGGCGTTTTGTCCGGCCCCCCGGTCTTTCCAACAACCGCTGCGCGGGCGTGTATTTCTTGTGCAAGGAAACGGAACACCTGCTGCCGATCTTTGAGCACCCGACCCAACACAGGGAAATCGTCCGCGCGGAGGTCACGGACCCCGAGTTAAGGCATGTCAAATGCAGCGCTGACCGAAGCGGCTATTTCATTTACCAGTCCGACAGCCGCTTTTCCGTGCGCGGCGGTGCCGAAAGGGCTCCTGAGTGGGCAGGGTAATGATACTGGGCGCCGGCGTGATGCAGGTGCCCCTAATCCGCAAAGTCAAAGATCTGGGACACAAGGCAATAGTCGTGGGCGTTGCCGGCCCCTATCCGGGCATTCCGCTGGCGGACACGGTCTGTCTGCACGATTTCACTGATTCATCGGAAGTGCTGCGCATTGCGCGGAGGGAGCACATTGACGGCATTTGCACCTGCGGAATGGACCTGCCAATCAGAACGCTGGCTGTCGTAAGTGAATCTCTCGGTTTGCCGGGGATTCCGTCCGAAGCCGGCATGATCGTCACCGACAAGCTGCTGATGAAAGGGCGTTTGCTTGGACATGGCGCGCGCACCGCCCGTTATCTGGAGGCGGCCACGCTGGAAGACGGGTACCGGGCGTTCGATGAACTGGGGGCGCCGGTGATGTTCAAGGCCTCCGACAGCCAGGGCAGCAGGGGGATTGTGAAGGTTGACGCGCGCGACAGGGTAGAGTATGCCTACAAGACTGTCCGCGAGGCCACTAAACAGAATCATTACATCGTAGAGGCGTTCATTGAGGGGCGGGAATTCGGCGCGCAGGCCTTTGCCCTGAATGGAAAGCTGCAATTTGTTATGCCGCACGGCGATTATGTCTTTCAGGGCGACACGGGGGTCCCACTCGGGCATTATGTCCCTTTGGACCTGGACGCCGATCTTCTAGGCGACTGCGTCCGGCAGGTAGAGCACTGCGTGGAGGCGGCCGGACTGCGGACCTGCGCCATCAACGCGGATTTCATCCTGAGGGACGGCGAGGTCTTTGTTCTCGAATTTGGCGCGCGGTGCGGGGCGACGATGCTGCCCGAAACGGTGTCCATCTTTTACGGGTTCGACTATTACGAGCAAATGGTGCGGGCCTGCCTGGGTGAGACTGCCGACTTTTCCAGCCGCACCGGCGGGACGCCCAATGCAAGCATGACGCTGTTCTCTGAGACGAGCGGCGTCGTACGCGCCGTGCGAAACGACAATCCTCCGGACCCTGACATTGTGGAAATACGCTTTGACCGTCCGGTTGGCGCGCGTGTGAACAAATTTCGGCTTGGCATAGACCGAATAGGACATGTTATCGTGAAAGGAAAAACACTTGAAGACGTGAAGAACAGGCTGGATTCAACGCTTTCCAGAATCAAGATTATAGTTGATGCGGTGTGACGACTGTTGCACGCTTGCGCAGCGTCATGGAGGAGATGAGGGAGCGTGCGTGCTTTCTTTGGAGTGCAGGAATTGACCACTAACATATTGGACATTGTCTCCGAGCGGAGTGACTCCCTGCCGGCATTGCTGGACACCATCAGGCAGGAGTCCATTCCCCTGGTGCTGCTCGGCACCGGGGCGCTGGGTGCGCATTTCCTTGAGATCTTCCTGCAACATGGCATTAGTGTGGACCATGTCGCCGTCAACCGGCGCTACTGGAAGGATGGAATGGTCCGTTTTGGGAGAAGTGTGGCTCCCCTTGAGGACCTTCTGGACAATGCCAAACAACTGAACGTCTTCTGTGCGCTTCAGTTCCTGAAACAAACCAAGGAAATGGCGAATCGCCTTCTTTCGACAGGAAAAGTGAGGCATGTTTATGCCTATGACACCGGATGCATACACTGGGGATACCATTCTCTGACCCGTGAGTTTCTGGTTTCCCACAAAGACAGTTTTTCACAGCTATATGACCAACTTGAAGACCAGTTGTCCCGGGACACGCTCGTGGCATATCTTAATCAGCGAATCAGCGGGAGGCCCGGCCACCTGGAACGGGTGTGCGATACCGACCGCCTGTTTCCATCTGACATCATCCGCCTAAGCCCCGGCGAGACGGTTGTGGACTGCGGCGCTTATGACGGAACCTCGATACTGGCCTTTGCTGAGGCAATGCGCATGTCCGGCCTTGAAATGACCGCGCCCGCCTACGCCCTTGAACCGGACGCGGCAAACAGAGAACGGCTCAAGAAGAACTGCGCGTCCATTCCCGATTTCCGGATCGTCCCCCTGGGTGCATGGGATGCAAGAACCACGCTTCACTTCGCAGATGGAAGCGGGGCAACGAGCCGCATTCTGGATGACGGAGGGATAGCGCTGGAAGTGGACAGGCTCGACAACCTGTTCGCGGACGTTTCCGTGACATACATCAGGATGGACATAGAAGGCGCAGAGATGAACGCGCTGATTGGGGCCGAAAGCATGGTGCGGCGGCTTCAGCCAAAACTTGGCATTGCGGCGTACCACCGCCCGGATGACTTGGTGCGCATACCCCAGCACATTCGGACGCTGCACGCAGGTTACAGACTGTATCTACGGGCTCATTCATACGGTGCAAACGATGTGTTCTTGTATGCCGTATGAGACAACCGTGGAGCGGGGACACATCCACACATGAAACTTATCTCCTTTGTAATTCCCGTCTACAATTCCGAGAAGCTGATAGGCGAGGTTGTTGGCCGAATCCGGGACACCATGGAATGCCTCGCGGACCAATACGCGTATGAGTGCATACTTGTTAATGACGGCAGCCGCGACAGAAGCGATGAGGCCTGTCGCCAATTGTGCGCCCATGACCCGCACCTGACGTTTCTCAACCTGTCGCGCAATTTCGGCCAGTCAAACGCCATTATGGCCGGGTTTCACGCCGCGAAAGGCGATTACATCATCAGTCTTGACGACGATTTGCAGACCCCCCCGGAAGAGGCGCCGAAACTGATCCGCGCCATTGAGGAGCACCAATACGATGTTGTGTTCGGGCGGTGCGTCAAGAAGCAGGCCGGTTACCGCAATTTCGGAAGCCGCCTGAACTCGCTTATGACCGTGCTGAT
The DNA here is from genome assembly GCA_937923585.1 of uncultured bacterium. GTDB lineage: Bacteria > Hydrogenedentota > Hydrogenedentia > Hydrogenedentales > CAITNO01 > CAITNO01. The sequence continues at coordinate 1,901 of CALDSM010000832.1, read as the reverse complement.
GATTGACAAGCCGCCGGATCTCGAAATATCAAGTTACTTTATCGTCCGACGTTACGTTGTGGAGAGGGTGGTTCAATACACGCATCCCTATCCGTACATCCTTGGGCTTTTTCTCGGAATTACCCGCAACATTGGGAATGTTGACATCCGGCACATGCCCCGCCAGGAGGGCAGTTCAAACTACACCCTGCGGGCGCTCGTGAAGAAATGGATGGACGGGCTGATCAACTTTTCGGTCAGGCCCCTGCGCGTGGCAAGCATGACAGGATTTACAATATCCTTCATATCCTTCCTTCTGCTTGCCGCGCTTATCGTGCAGAAGATACTCCCTCCGCATGTTCAGATGGGGTGGACATCCATCGTTGCGGTAATCCTCTTTCTGGGCGGGCTGCAACTGGTGGCGCTGGGACTGCTGGGGGAGTATGTCGGGCGGACCTACATCTGCATCAACGGGGCGCCGCAGTATATCGTCAAGGAAAAGATTTCCGGCGCGCGTGAGGAAGGATAGCGGAGCGTTCTTATGTATCCCGAACTGCTTCAATACTATCTCGAACAGCGGCGGTGGACGAACCTCCCCGCCGGGGAGGTTCGCCGCCGCCAAACGGTGAAGTTTCGCCGTCTGTTTGAATACGCCCGGGAACACTCGCCCTTTTACCGCAGCCTTTACCTCGATGCCGGTGTGGACAAACTGGAAATCCGCACATTCTCGGACATTCAAAAGGTGCCTGTCATTGACAAGGCTATGATGAGAAAGTGTCCGCATGAGGAAATTATGACAAGGCCCGTCACCCCGGACCTGGTCATGCACACCACCAGCGGATCCACCGGCGAGCCGTTCAAGGTGTACCAGTCCAGGTTCGAGGAGTTCACCGCGCACGTCCGCGTGTTTGGCGTGATGCGGGCGGTTGGATACCACCCGGCCAAACGCATCGCCATGCTGACACGGATGGAGCCCGACGCCGTTCTCGACGTTGAGAACGACCTTCGCGCCCTTCACCGGCTCCAGCGGTGGCTCGGGCTGTTTCGAAGGGAGAACCTGTCCATCTACTCACCCCCGGAAGACATTGCGCGGCGGCTGGCGAGGGGCGACATTGACATATTCTGGAGCACGCCGTCCATGCTGAGCATGGTGTGCGACAGCATGGAGCGGTGCGGGATTCGCGCCCACATCCCCTGGTCGGTCCTGTACTCGGAAACGCTGACAGAACCACTGTGCGCGCGGGTCCGCCGCTGCCTTGGCGGCTCAATCATCAACCTCTACGGGGCGATGGAATGCCCGACGATCAGCTTTGACGTCAACGGCGGGGGAATGCAGCGCGTGTTCAGCAACGCCGTTCTGGTTTCGCTGGAAAACGTCGGACGGGACGGGGATGCCGCGGCGGGGGAGGCCGTTATCACCAATCTGGTCAACCGCACCATGCCGTTCATCCGTTACAATCTTCACGATTCCGTAACCGTGCCGGACGCTCCGGACGCCCCGGTCAAGGTCATCGGCTCCGTTCGCGGCCGCACAAATGATCAGTTGGATCTGCCCAACGGCGGCGTCCTCACGTATCCGTGCGCCTCGGCGATGTTTCGTGAGTTCCCGGAATCCCTTCAATACCAGTTCGTGCAGCGCAAATCAGGCTCCATCGCCCTGCGGCTGAGGGCCCGTGACGACATTTCCGCGTCCGTCGTGAGGGAAAGGGCTTTGGCGCGCTGGAGAAGCCGCTATCCTGATGAGCCGCTGGAGGTTGAGCTTGTGGACGCCATACCCGTTGATCCGGCCACCTGGAAGCACAAAGTTCTCAAGCGGCTGTCTGATGACGAAGAAAGAACCTTAACCGCATGATTGTCAACATCTTTGGGGATATCTGCCTTCAGGGGATTGACCCGTCCTCTTTTGCCTATGACGGACATGT
>CALDSM010000831.1 GCA_937923585.1 uncultured bacterium | reverse complement strand
GGAAGTGCTGCGAGTCATTCGATTCGGGCAGGCAGGAATGGGGCGACGCGATCACCCGGAAGGTTGTCCAGCGCATCGCCGCCTTGAAGGCTGCACTGTACATTGAGGAATTGAGCCCGCTTCCCCCGCTCCGCTGTCATGCCCTTCATGGAAACCGGGAAGGACAGTACGCGATGGACCTCGGGCACCCGCACCGGCTGGTCTTTGAACTGTTGAACGAACCAAGACAGATCGACACGGAACCTGGGTCTCTCCCCGAGACGGGCGTCCGTATCCTGGGAGTCGAGGATTACCATGGGAAGAGTCGTGGATAAGAGAGGGTACGAACCGGACACCGCCATTCCGCCGGGCGACACCCTCAAGGAAACGATAGACGCCCTGGGCATGGACCAGACGGAACTGGCGCTGCGCATGGGCCGTCCGCTGAAGACGATCAACGAGATCATCCACGCCAAGACGGCCATCACGCCCCAGACCGCCATGGAACTGGAACGGGTTCTGGGTGCGCCCGCGCGTTTTTGGATGCGGCTGGAACTGGACTATCAGGGCACGCTGGCGCGCATCCAGGAGCGGGAGGAAATCGTCCATGACCTGCCGCTGCTCAGTCGGTTTCCCTATGGGGAAATGGCCAAGCTCGGCTGGGTGAGGGCTGTGCGGAACCTGGAGGACCGCGTGGCCGAACTGCGCTCGTTCTTCGGGGTGGCAACGCTGGCGCGGGTTCCGCTGGTGGCGGAGGCGGCCTTTCGCAAGTCACAGAAGCGCCAGGCGTCGCCGGAAGCGTTGAGCGCCTGGCTCAGAAAAGGGGAACTTGAAGCGCAGCGGATCGAAACAGGCCCGTACAGCCGGGACGGCTTCACCGCAGCACTCCGGGAGGTCCGCGGGTTGACGCTGGAGCGCCCCTCTGAGGCGTCAGTCCGCCTGCGCGAACTGTGCGCGGAGAACGGGGTGGCTGTGGTCTATGTCCCGCACCTGCAGGGCACCTACGCCAACGGGGCCTCGCGTTGGCTCGGCAACAAGGCGCTTATACAGTTGAGCCTGAGGCATCGCTATGAGGACATTTTCTGGTTCACGTTCTTCCACGAGTGCGGTCATATTCTGAAGCATGGAAAGAAGGCAGAATTCATAGACATGGATGGCGATGTTCGCTCTGCACAGGAACAAGAGGCGGATGCGTTTGCCCAGAATACGCTGATTCCTCCGGGTGCCTATCGGCTGTTCTGCCTGGCAGGGAACTTTTCCCTCTCCAGCGTGACTCGCTTTTCGCGTCATTTGAGCGTGTCACCGGCCATTGTGGTGGGCAGGCTTCAGCATGACAAGCTGCTTCCCCCATCCCACCTCAACGGCCTGCGCAAACAACTCGTTTGGACGCCGGGCAGGCTTTCCGTCCCAAAGGGGTAGAACGGCCAGAATTAGCTGGAAGGGTGCCTGCAAGAGAGAATTTGGGCAGGGGGTGCACATGATTGGTGCCCGTCCAGGCGACACTCTGGTATGCTTCTTTCACTGGAGCAGACAGACGCATGAACAGACCCCTTCACAGGCGCATTCTCGCGGCGACTCTTCTGGCAGGTTCCGTTCTTTCCCTTGCGGCGTTCGCGCAAACCGGCGCGGGACTGCCGGAGAACCTGGCCTATCGCGCAACCATCACGGCGAGCAGCGAGTTCAGCGGCGACTACACGGCCGCGAATGTTGCGGACGGGCAGATTCCGGTGCCGGATTCCAAGGCCGACCCCGGCCAGGCATGGTGCGTGAACGGTGCCGTCGGTTCCAGCCAGTCCTCGCTCATCTTCACCTGGGATGCGCCGGTGGCTGTGGGCGAGATCATCTATTACGCGCGCACTGCGTGGTTCGTGAGCGAATGCTGGAAGCACTGCGCGGTGTATGCCGACGGCGGTGCGGAGCCGGTGCTGACCGCCGCGCTGGAAATGCGGGACGGACCGCAGCGCATCACGATGCCCGTGCCCATCCAGACGCGGCAACTGGAGCTGCGGTTTAGCGAGTCCCACGGCGGGCCCAACCCGGGTGCCTCAGAGGTGCAGATCTTTTCCGCCCCGCCCCGGGACGGGGCGCTCAAGGCCATGGTGCGGATGGCGGCACTCCGTAATATGCCGTGGGTGGACCGTGTGGTTCCGGACAAGTTGGAGGCATTGCGGGCCAGACTGTCGGCGCAGCACGGCGGCAGCTACGCCGATGCGCAGAAACACAGGAAGCAACTGGCGAAGCTGGCGCGGCGGCTGGCGACGCTGGGTGAACGGGCTGGCGACGCCACGGAAGTGCGGCAGGAACTGGCACGGCTGCAGCGGGACATACTTCTGTTCGACACCGACGAGGTGGCGCTCATCAAGCGCCATGAAATCGTCGCGTCGCACGTCTACACCTACCACTACGAGGGATTCAAGGCGGGCGGCGGTCTGTACCTCGCGTCCTTGCGGAACGAAGAACCAAAGCTCACCGAACTGGTGACTTCGCCCACGGGGCAGATTCTCGACTGCGACCTGTCCTACGACGGCCGCACGATCCTGTTCAGTTGGCGCCAGACGGAAAAGGAGGGCTACCACCTCTGGACGATTGGCGTGGACGGGACGGGGCTGCGGCAGGTCACGGAGGGACCGTGGCACGACTACAACGGCTGCTGGCTGCCGGACGGCGGCATCGGCTTTCTGAGCACGCGCGAGGCGCAGTTCGCCTACTGCTGGCACGCGCCGGTGGGCGTGCTGTACCGTATGAACGCCGACGGCTCGGAGCCCGTCAAACTGTCGGCCAACTATCTCAACGATTTCACGCCCTACCCGCTGGAGGATGGGCGCATCATCTACACCCGCTGGGAGTATGTGGACCG
>CALDSM010000830.1 GCA_937923585.1 uncultured bacterium | reverse complement strand
GCCGAGCGGCAGGGGCAGGCGTAGCGTGACGCTGCCGGGTGTCTTCTCGGACAGCACGAGATGGGCCGTGTCCCCATCCTCCGGGTCGGCATCGCCTCCGGCGTCCGGTGCGGGGCGGGCAAAGCGTGCGTCCAGATCTTTCAGAGCGGGGACATCGCCCGGCAGGCCTTCGGCGCGCAGTGCGTCGCGCTCGGCATGGTAGAGCGCCCTGAACTCTTCGTCACCGACGCGGTTGAGCACATGACGCAGGCGCGCGCGGTGCCTGTTGGTGCGATCGCCGTGCCGGTCGAACACGCGCCGCACGGCCTCGGCGACCTCCATTGCCTCATGGGCGGGAATGAAGTCCTCCATGACGATGCCGCCGCGCGAACTGCCGCCCAGCCCGCCGCCGGCGAAAACCTTGAATCCCTGTTCGCCGTTCCGCTCCCGCGCGAAGAAGCCGAGGTCGGCAATCGAGGCCAGGGCGCAGTCTTCGCCGCAGCCGGAAAAGGCAATCTTGTACTTGCGCGGCAGGCTGAAGGCGCCGGGGTGCTGCAGGAGGTATTCGGCCACCGCGATGGCATGGGGGGCGACGTTGAACCGTTCCTGCGGACAGCGTCCCGCGCGGGGGCAGGCCGACACGTTGCGGACCGTGTTGCCGCCTCCGCCGCGCGCCGCGAGTCCGGCATCCAGCAGCCCCTCCACCACGTCGGCCAGACTCTCAACGGGCACGTCATGAATTTGGATGTCCTGCCGTGTGGTGACGTGCAGCACGCCGTTGCCGTGGGCGCGGCTGAGCGCCGCGACCTGCCCCAACTGGCGGGGCAGCGCGAGCCCGGCGCCGAGGCGCACGCGCACCATGAAACGCCCGTCGGTCCGGTGCTCATAGATGCCCATGGGCACCCGGCAGGCCTTGAACTCCTCATGGCCGGTTTCGCCGCGCAAGTGCGCGGCCAGCTTTTCGCGGAAGGCCAGGGTGTCTTCGCGCACGGTCTGGTGGATGGACAGGATGGGGGCTGCGGTGTCGGTCATATCACATAGTCCTGTGCGGGGTCGTAGTCTTGGTCGTTGAAAACGGTGACGGGCACCTCCACGATTCTGTGCCCGTGGATGCGGAAGCCGCGCAGGGCGGGCTTCCACGGCTCCAGCAGCGAGAGGATAAGGTACACCAGCTCGGGCGTCAATCCTAGTTGCAGGTCTTCCAGATCGGGGCGGGCCGGCGCGCCGGGGCGGCTGTGGTACACCGCCAAGATTTCATGGCCCGCCTCACGGACCCGTTCGACCGCGGCGGACCTGCCGGACGAGAGCAGAGGGAGCAGTTCTGTTCCGCCCTCGTCGCGGGTCACCTGATGGATGTCGCGGGCGATGCGCTCCTCTCCCGAGAGCATGCCGCATGCCTCCGCCGGCGCCTCGGCTTCGGCGTGGGCGATGATGGCATCCAGTATCCGCTGGGGCAGGAACAATCCGGTCATGGCTGATTTCCTTCAAGTCGCGCGGCGGCTGCATCCGTTGCGGGTGCGCGTCTCATGGCCAAGAAACGGTCGCATGGGACTGAGCGCTTGGCGGACAGGAGCGCCGCTGCCTTGCTTATTGTCGGAACGTTGATTCAGTATAGCAGAGAAAACAACATAAAAACAAGCATGATTATAAAGATTATGGCGAGACCCAGTTCTTGGTGGGGATTATAGGCCGTCTTCTTAGGGCATTTTCGTGATGGACGTTATGGACGGTATGGGCAGGGCGCGCGCGTATCTTCTGGCGCATTATCTATTCCTAAAATGTTTATTGACAGTAACATATGAAGACCAAGGCGACGGACGATTGTCTTCGTTCTGTTGCTCAAGAAGTGCTTCCGCTTATCAGGGAAAAACACGGTTGCCCGGCGGAAGATAAAAATGTACAATACTTATCATGATTAACATGTATTACAGACCGCCGACGATTCATGCGTTTCCGCAGGGCGGTTCCAGAACAGAAAGGCAGGACGGCATGCAGACAGCACTTGAGGAGACCGCCATTCCCACGGCGGTGGACGGCACGACGCTGGAAACGCTGGAGGCGATGACGTCGGAGGCGCTGTTTTCTTGGGCACTGCGTGTGTACGGGGACCGGGCGGGCATCGTCACGAGTTTTCAAGACACGGGCTGCGCCATGGTTGATCTGGCGCAGCGCGCGGCACCGGGAATGCGGGTCATCACCATTGACACGCTGCGGCTGCCGGAGGAGTCGTACCGGCAGATTGACGCGGTGGAGG
>CALDSM010000829.1 GCA_937923585.1 uncultured bacterium | reverse complement strand
TCGAGAAGAAGACGGTATACGAGATATGAGCGTGGCTGGAGTTCAGACGTGTGCTCTTCCGATGTAGTCGGCATGCAGCGTCACGTTGATGATGACATCCTGTTTGGCCGTGCGCTCCTCCGGGTAAATGCCCACCACGCACCTCACCTGCAGGTCCCGGATGTGAATCTTATCCATACATGCCCCCCCGCAGGTGGCGCCCGCCGTCCACATAGAGCGTCTGGCCTGTGACAAAGCCCGCGCGCAGCAGGTAGAGCACGGCATCGGCCACGTCATTCGCCGAACCGTGCCGGTTCAGCGGATTGGTGTGTTTCAGGGATTCGAGATAGTCCATGTCTTTGCCTTCGGGCGGCAAAATGAGGCCCGGCGCCACTGCGTTTACCCGCACCAGGGGTGCGAATTCAACGGCCATGATGCTGGTCAGCGTGAGCAGCATGCGTTTGGCCAGGTGATAGGGCACGTGTTCCCGGTCATAATCGGCCACCCGTGCGTCGAGCATGTTCACGATCGCGCCGGGCCGCCGCTGCGCCGCAAAGGCCCGCGCGGCATGCATGGGAGACAGCGCGTTCACGTTCACGTTTTCCAGCACTGCTTCGGCGGTGCTGTCTGCAAAGGTGCAGGCATCGAAGATGCTTGCGTTGTTGACCAGAATGTCCAGCCCGCCGGTTTCCGCGGCGGCGCGTTGCGCCAATTCCCCGGCCGCTTCCGGATTGGACAGGTCTTCCCGCAGCAGCCATGTCCGCGCGCCCAACAGACCGGCCTCCGCGGCGGTCGCCTCCGCCTCCGCGGCGGAGTCTCGATAGTGAAGGACCACGTTTGCGCCGGCCCGTGCGAGGGCAAGGGTGATGGCGCGGCCCAGCCTGCGCCCCGCGCCGGTGACCAGCGCGGTCTGCCCTGTCAGCACGACGCGGTCGCTCATTTCGCGGCGGCCTCCTGTTTCTTGTCCCACCGCGGCTCCAGTTCGATGTACTGCGTGTGAATGCCGCGCATCACCTTGAACACGACGGAGTCGGCCATGCTCTCGGCGACTTTGGCCATGGTTTCCTTGACGGTGGTCACATCGGTCATGGGCGCGCCGTTGACCTCCAGCAGGAGGTCACCGTTCTGAAGCTGGCCCAGCGATGCCCATCCGCCGGGCCGCACCTGCTCGACCAGCACGCCCTGCTGGTCCTGCTTCCAGCGCTCGGAGGCGATGTCGAAGAAGGTGATGTCGCGCACGGTGAACTCGAAGACGTCGTCGCGGAAGCGCTTCATCTCGCGGGCGAGTTTGGGCGCGCGCACCAGTTCCACGGAAGTCTTGAGTTCCTCCGCGCCGCGCCGGATCTGGAGTTCGGCTGCGGCGCCCACGGTGTATTGCCGGATGAAGGTGGCGAGATCCTCGCGATCCTCCTGGCGGTTGGCCGTCATCTGGGTGCCGTCCACGGCGAGAATGAGGTCGCCCACCTTGACGCCGGCCTTGTCGGCGGTGCTGTCGCGGTAGACGTGCGTCACGCGGAAACCGGTCGTTCCCGCGATGCCCATCTGCTCGGCCAGTTCGCGCGTGATGACCTGCGTTTCGACGGGCAGCCACGCCTTCTTGGCCTCCAGCCCCGGGTCAATCAGTTCCTTGAGGCCGACGCTCACCACGGTTTCGAAATGCTGGGTCTTGCGCTCGAAGGCGACCAGGGTCGGTACGGGCGCGTCCTTGTCTTTGGTGATTTCCTCGGTGGCCGCCATCAGGTCGCGCACGCTCTTGACGGGTTTGCCGGCCACGCCGACGATCACGTCCTGCCTTTCCAGTGCGGGCTTGGCCTCGCCCGAGGCGCCGCCCGGACGCACGGAGGTGACCAGGACACCGTCCGTGTTGTCGCGCTTCATTTCCCGTGCCATCATGAAGGAGATGTCGCGGAAGGTCAGCCCCCATTGCGGCTGCTCGAACTGTCTCAACTGCACCGGCTCGCGCTCGCCGGGCGTCACGCTGAGTTCCGTGACCGCGCCGCCCCGGTCCACCTTGGCGGTGACCGGCTGGCCGACGGCCAGCCCGGCCACGAGGCGGTTGAAGTCCGGCAACTGCACGGAGAACTTTATGTCCACCGGTGTCCCCGCCAGTTCGACAATATAATCGCCCGACTTAAACCCGGCCGTTTCGGCGGGGGAGCCGGTCACGACGCCGCCGATGAGCGCACCCGTCGTGTGCCCGTCGGTTTTTAGCCGGGGCTGGACCTCAATGCCGAGCCAGGCGCGCTTCACCCGGCCGTCGGCCATGATGGCCTCGGCCACCTCGCGGGCCAGGTTGCCCGGAATGGCGCCGCTCAGGCCCATCTTGATCTCGTTGATGCCGATCACTTCGCCGCCCAGCGTCACCAGCGGCCCGCCCGAATTGCCGCCGAAGATCTCCGCGTCGTGGCCGATCCAGCGCACCAGCGAGCCCACGTCCTCGCCGTCCTGCTCCATGCCGCCGTACTTGTTTATCCATTCGGGCATGGTCATTTCGGCGTTGCTCACGATGCCCAGCGTCACCGACTGCGACAGCGCCAGGGGGCTGCCCATGGCCAGCACATGGTCGCCCACGCGCATGGCCGAGGAGTCGCCGAAGGCGGCCACCGGGAACTCCCGGCCGTTGGTATTCTTCAGCTTGATGACGGCGATGTCCGTGAGCGGGTCCGTGCCCACCAGTTCGGCTTCGATTTCCTCCTTGTTGGAGAAGGTGCATTTCAGGTGCTTGGCGTGGCCCGCCACGTGGTGGTTGGTGATGATGTGCCCATCGGCCCGGATGACCACGCCGCTGCCCGAGGCCTCGGCCTTCATCTCGCGCCCCTCTTCGTAGTAGGTTTCTACTACGTGGATGCGTACCAGGGCGGGGTTTACCTTCTCCACGGCGGCCTTAATGTCCGTGGCGGCAACGGCCGTGGCGTCGGGCGCGGGCTGCGCCCAGGCCGCAACGGCCAGGTACAGGAAAGAAACCAAGAAACCGAGGCACCGCAGGGTAAGGTGTTTCGGCAGTTGCAGGCGACTCATACAGCACTCCTGGGCCCTGGGCAAGGGCGTTTCGGTCGGTTGTCCGTCCTGGCCCGCCCGCAATCGGAAACGGCCGCAAACCCTCCACGCGGACCGGACTGGGGCGTCATTCTAGGTCAAAGGCGGCGCAACGCTCAAACAAACGGCCATGCTCCGGCGCGAGGCGTCTTCTGTTCTTGGCGCGGCAGCGCCTGTTATATTCTGACGCGGGCCGCCATAACGGCGGCAGAAGGAGGCTTAGAATGAAGTGCGCCTGCATTTCCGCCTTGTGCCCGTTGGCGTTTTCGCTGTTTGCCGTGACGGCTTTGTCCGCTGAACCGGTACCTGACCCGCGGCATCTCAGCAACGGTTGGCCCATCCCGAGCGAGGGGTATGCCGATCAGCCCTATCTGGTGAAGACTGATGACGGGGCGTGGCTTTGCGCGGTTACCACGGGACCGGGGAAGGAGGGGGCTTCGGGGCAGCATGTTGTTTCGATGCGCAGCACCGACCAGGGGCGCACCTGGTCGGCGCCGGTGGCCATTGAGCCGTCGGAGGGGCCGGAATCGGCGTATGCGGTGCTGCTGAAGGTGCCGGGCGGGCGCATCTATGCCTTCTACAACCACAACACGGACAATGTGCGCGAGGTGAAGCGCGAAGACAAGGGCGTGTACAAACGGGTGGACTCGCTCGGGCACTACGTCTTCAAGTACAGCGATGACCATGGGCGAACCTGGTCTGCGAAGCGGTATGACGTGCCGGTGCGCGCGTTTGAATGCGACCGCAACAATGTCTACGGCGGCACGCTGCGGTTCTTCTGGAACGTGGGACGGCCGCTCCTGCTGGAGGATGCGGCCCTGCTGGTGCTGCACAAGGTGTGCGCCTGCGGGCAGGGATTCTTCTCGCAGTCGGAGGGCTGTTTTCTGCGCAGCGGGAACATCCTGAATGAACGGGACCCGGAGAAGATCGTTTTCGAGACGCTGCCGGACGGGGGAGATTGGGCTGCGCGCACCGGCGGGTGGCGGGCGCATCGCAGAGGAGCAGAGCGTCGTCTCGCTGAGCGACGGGTCACTGTACTGCGTGTATCGGACGGTGGACGGCTGGCCTGCCTGCGCCTACAGCCGCGACGGCGGCCACACGTGGACATCGCCGGCCTATGCGGCCTACACGCCCGGCGGACGGCGATTCAAGCATCCGCGGGCGGCGAACTCTGTCTGGAAATGCGGCAACGGCAAGTTCCTGTACTGGTTTCACAATCACGGCGGGGCGGTCGTGGGGGAGAAGTCAGCGGCCGGCGACGGGAGCTTTCCCTATGAAGACCGCAATCCGGCGTGGATTGTCGTCGGCGAGGAACGGGACTCGCCGGAGGGAAAGGAGATCGGAAGAGCACACGTCTGAACTCCAGTCACGATCAGATCTCGT